>JAHIVS010000126.1 GCA_018816605.1 Pseudomonadota bacterium | reverse complement strand
GGGGTCCATTTATTTGATCAATTCAGAATAGAACAGGTGAAATTAGCCCATGATATTGATGTACCACATCCTGTCGACCCTCATTTTTCTCCTGGCATTGCCTGTATTTCCAGTTGTTTACCTTTTATCGGAAAAACGACGTGCCACTCTTTTCCAGCGGCTGGGGCTACTGACCGGGTTTAAAAGAAAAAAAAACGGGGAATTTCGCATCTGGGTCCACGCCCTGTCCGTGGGGGAGGTTAAATCAGCGGTTCCCTTTGTTAATGCCCTGAAAAAAAACAGACCCGAGGCCCGGATTGTTTTTACCGCATCCACAAAAACAGGGTTTGAAACCGCCCAACAGCTGTTCTGCGCCAATCATGGCTCCCTGGTGTCCCAGATGGGGTATTTCCCCTTTGACTTCTGGGGGTCCATGTTACGGGTATGCCGCCTGATCCAGCCGGATTTGGTCTGTCTGATTGAAACCGATATCTGGCCCGGATTCCTTGATCAAATGAGGCGGCATAATATTCCGTCGGTCCTTATCAATGCGAGGCTTTCCGAAAGGTCTTTAAACGGATATCTCAGGATGGGAAGGTTTGCATCCCTGTTTTTATCCTCCCTGTCCCATGTCATGGCGCAGACGACTCTGGATGCCCATCGGTTTGAAACAGCGGGGGTTTTAAGGGGCCGTATTTCCATCCTGGGGAATATCAAGTTTGACCAGACCTTGAAAAGGGTAGATGAATCGGAGCTCTCAGCACTGAAAGCCAGGTTCGGCGTTCTGGACCAGGAGAGGGTCTGGATTGCCGGTAGTACCCATGAGGGAGAGGAAGCCATTTTGTTGGCAGCCTTTGCCGGGGTGAAAAAAACCATACCCCGCCTGAAGCTGATCCTGGCCCCCCGGGACCCGAAAAGAAGTGAGAAACTGCTGGGACAGATACCCCGCTTCCCCCATCCGCCGGTTTTGCTTTCAGATATAAGGACGGGCGTACAAAAGCATGATATTCTTGTTGTTGATACAATGGGGGTGCTTGCCATGGCCTATGCCATATGTGATCTGGCATTTATCGGGGGATCTCTTGTCCCCTCCGGAGGGCACAATCCCCTTGAACCTGCCATGTTCGGCAAACCTGTCCTGTTTGGCCCCCATATGACAGATTTTTTACAGGTTGCAGACCTGCTGGTGGAAGCAAAAGGGGCTTTGCGGGTTGAAACAGGATCCCAAATCCAGGAAAAGCTGGAACAAATACTGGAGAATCCTTTTCTGGCAAAAGAGATGGGAGATGCCGGTTTTAAGGTTTTCTCCCAAAATGCAGGTGCTGTGGCAAGAACCGTTAAGAAAATGGAGGCCCTTGGCTTTGTTTAATACATGGCTTAACCGGCTGGAAAAAAAAATCACCCGGATTTCGGATCAGGAGTATACGCCTGATCTGTTTTCCTTTGAGCAGGTTCTGGTGGCAGCCAGCGGTCTTTACCGGCTGGGTTCAAAGCTTCGGCTCAGGCTGTACCGATCCGGTCTGTTAAGGTCCGGGCGTCTGCCCTGTTTTGTCATCAGTATCGGCAATATCATGGCCGGGGGGGTGGGCAAGACCCCCATGGCCATCCATATTGCCGAGCTATTGTTGAAAATGGGCAAACGGCCGGTTGTGATCAGCAGGGGATATAAAGGCAGCCTTGGGCCTGTGCCCAGGATTGTCAGTGACGGATCCACACTTTTTCTGGATGCCCGGAAAGCCGGCGATGAACCCTATATGATGGCCCGGCGGAAGCGCTTTCCGGTTGTGGTTGGAAAAAATCGGTATCTGGCCGGAAAACTGGCCATTGAGCAGTTGAACCCCGATGTAATTGTTCTGGATGATGCGTTTTCCCATCTGGGGCTGGAAAGGGATCTGGATATCCTTTTGTTTGACCATGACAGACCCCTGGGAAACAAGCGGATGCTGCCGGCGGGAAGGCTGAGGGAAACACCGGCCATGTCAAAAGACCGGGCCCAGGCCATCATATTGACCCGATGCCCTGGGGAAAAAGGCCCTCAAGGTCAGGAGGCCGATCCTGGCTGCCATAGACATGGCTTCGGGCAACAAAAAAGGTTCGCTCCATATGGGCAGATCCCGTTTTTTAAAACTGGCCATAGCCCTTTTTTGTTGCAGTTTCTGCCCCGGGGAAAAAAATCAGACCAGGCGACCGGTGATCCGGAGCGGCTCAGGGGTCGTCCGGGTCTATTGTTCTCAGGGATTGCCAAGAACGAATCCTTCAGGTCGGCAGCAGAAGAAATGGGTGTAAATGTGGTGGATCACCTTGAATTTAAAGACCATTATATGTATAAAAGGGCTGACATTTTATGGATACAGGAACGCGCCCGGCAGGTTGGGGCTGATCTGATTGTCACCACTGAAAAAGACTGGGTGAAGCTGGACCGAACCTTTCGATGGGAAAGGGACCTGGCAGTGATCGGTATCAAGATCAGATTTGAGAATGAGAAAGCCTTTGAAGGGTTTATAAGATCAAGGTTGAATGAATGAGTAACGAAAAAAATTACAAAATATTGAAGCTGCTGGTCTACCTGATGGGGCGCTTGCCCATTCCCGTTGCCACATTTTGTTCCGATCTTCTGGGGCTGCTGTGGTTCAAGCTTGACAAGCGTCACAGGACGGTCACCTTGGACAACATTCAAAGGGCGCTGGGTGACCAGATGACGGCTTCCCAGATAGAGCGGATGGGAAAACAGGTTTTTAAGAACATTGCCAGCATCCTGTTTGAGGTGGCCTGGTCCTACGGACTTGACCGGGAAACCTTTCTCTCCCATTTTACCGTCAAGGGCATTGAACATGTGGAAAGGGCACAGGCAAAGGGGCGGGGGGTCATGGTCCTTGCCGGGCATCTGGGCAATTTTGAGCTCAATATCCATGCCATCGAAGGAACCCAGATGAAGGCCTATGGGATTTACCGGAAAATGGATTTCCCCCCCCTTGAGCGGCTGATGCTGGAAATTCGCCAGCGTTTCGGCTATACAATGGTTCCCATCCGGGGGGCCTCAAAAAAGCTGGACATCATTCTCAGGCAGGGAGGTGTGGTCGGAACCCTGTTGGATCAGAGCGTGGATTGGTATAAAGGTGTTTTTGTTGACTTTTTTGGTCAAAGCGCCTGCACAAACAACGGACTTGCAATCCTTGTCATGAGGACAAAGACGGCCGTGGTACCCATGTGCTGCATGCGGAAAGACAGAAAATTTTTCATTGAATTTTCACCGGAGATCCCCCTTGAAGAGACCGGGGACCGGATAAAGGATATTGAAAACAATACCCAGAATTATACCACAGCCATTGAATCCATGGTGCGAAAATTTCCGGACCAGTATTTCTGGGTGCACAATCGTTGGAAAATAAAGCCCTATTGCCTCTATCCCAGGCCATAATACGAACCGGAAAACCAATGACCAAACTTATGCTAAATGACAGTATCGATGCCCGTATCCTGATCCGGGGCGCCAATTGGGTGGGGGATGCCATCATGACAACCCCGGTGGTCCGGGGGGTGCGCAAGAATTATCCCAACGCCCGTATAACGGTCCTGGCAAAACCCTGGGTGGTTCCGGTCTATGCCGATAACCCCCATGTGGATGACATCATGGTCTATGAAAATTTGGGTCGGCATCGCATGGGGATCGGCACCCTGAGGCTTGCAGGGGATATACGGCACCGGCACTTTGATCTGGCCGTTCTCATGCAGAATGCCTTTGAGGCGGCATTGCTGGCATTTCTGGCCCGGATTCCCGAGCGCCTGGGGTACAATACCGATGGAAGGTCTTTGCTGCTCAACCGATGTGTACGACTGGACCCGGCCCTGAAAAAAAGGCATCTCATTGACTATTACATGGGTATCCTCAAGGGGGCGGGGCTTGAAGGGGACGGCAGGCAATTGGACCTGGTCATCGGCAATGGGGATAAGATATTTGCAAAAAAACTATTGGCGGAAAGCAGACTGGGCAGCCCAGGGCCTGTTATCGGCATCAACCCCGGCGCCACGGGAGGTACGGCCAAACGCTGGTTTCCCGATCGGTATGCCGCCCTTTGCCGCAGGCTTTCCCGTGAATACCAGACAAAGGTGATGATTTTCGGCGGCCCCGGAGATGGTGCACTGGGCAAGGAAATTATGGGTATGGCCAAGGAGTGCTGTATCAATATCGCCGGCCGGACAAGTCTTTCACAGGCCTTTGCCCTGATTTCAAATTGTGATTTGTTTGTGACCAATGATTCAGGGCTCATGCACGCGGCCGCCGCCCTGGATGTAAACCAGGTGGCCGTTATCGGCTCCACGGATTATGTCGCCACGGCCCCTTCAAACAAGAACAGCATCATGGTCAGGGAACCGGTATCCTGTGCCCCCTGCCTCAAAGATGAATGCCCCATTGATCATCGGTGCATGACCCGTGTTTCCGTTGACAGGGTTATGGATGCCTGCAGATCTGTTTTGGGCTGATTTGACCAAGGGAAGCGAAAAAAAGGAACGGAGGAAAGAATCCTGTTTGAATCTGTAAAAAATATATTGATTGTCAAACCCAGCGCCCTGGGAGATATTGTTCATTCGTTGCCGTTTTTAAGTGCTGTTAAGCGGAGGTTTCCCCATGCCCGGATTGACTGGGTGGTGGCCCACGGCCTCCACACTTTTTTGGAGGGCCATCCCCTGATAAACCGGCTGTGGGTGATCAAAAAAGATCAATGGAAAAAACTGGGGAACCTGAAACAGACCATTGGAGAAATTAATGAGCTTCGCCTCGGGATGGGGGCTTGCGCCTATGATGTGTCCATTGACTTGTCCGGCCTTTTCCGGTCCGGTGTGATCTCCTATTTTTCAAAGGCCGGGATCCGGCTCGGTTTTAAGGAATCCGATGAAGGCAGCCCTTTTTTTTATACCCATAAAATCCATGGCAGCATGGACATCCATGCCATAGACCGGTATCTCAAAATAGCGCAGTTCATGGGCTGCCCCACGGATGAAATCGCCTATCCCTTTGCCCCCTATGACCTTTTTCCTGAAATCTGTAAAGGCCTGCCCCAATCCTATGTGGTGATGAGCCCTTCTGCCGGGAAACCGGCCAACCGGTGGCATGCCCATAAATTTGGCGAACTGGCGTCAAAACTTTCGCTGCCAGTTGTGGTGATCAGCTCGGCCGCAGAAGCATATATTGCCGATGAAGTCGTTTTTCATTCAAAGGGAAATGCGGTTTCCATTGCAGGGAAAACAGGACTCAAGGCGCTGCTGGCCGTAATCGGGCGTGCAAGCTATTTTATCTGTAATGACACAGGCCCCATGCATATGGCAGCGGCTCTGAACATACCGGTATTTGCCATTTTCGGGCCCGCCAACCCTGTGCGTACCGGGCCCTATGGAAAAATTCATACAGTGATACAAAAAGAGCTTGCGTGTTCGCCCTGCTACCGGCAAAAACCCTGTGCCCATTACCGGTGTATGGAGGACCTGGGGGTTCCACAGGTATTGGCGGTGATCCAGGAGAAAATCACGCCGTCATGAAAATTTCTGTTATTGTTACCACATATAACCGGCCGGACGCCTTGAAAAAGGTGCTGGAGGGTCTGGTGCGTCAGACCCTTCTTCCCCATGAGATTATCATTGCCGATGACGGTTCCGCCCCAGAAACAGCCCGGATGCTGGTCCCATATCTTACCCAATCCGATATGGCTGTCCACCATGTCTGGCAGGCAGACAGGGGATTCCGGGCAGCCCGGATACGAAACAGGGCCATATTAAAATCCAGTGGTGAATATCTGCTGCTCTTGGATGGGGATTGTATTCCCGAAAGACATTTTGTGGCCGATCATTTGAGCATGGCTGAAGAGGGTTGTTTTTTCCAGGGTAAACGGGTATTGGTCAATCAAAAGATTGCCGATCGGTTTGATCACAGGGAGATGGCTTCCTTTCGAAAGCTCATGGCCCATGTGATGACAGCCGGTATTTCAAACAGCCATCATGTTCTGAGAATCCCTTTTTTCCCTTCCTACAAGGTGAGAAAACTTTCCGGTGTCAGAAGCTGCAATATGGGGCTGTTTAAAAAGGATGTGATCGCCATCAATGGATTCAACAATGAATTTGATGGGTGGGGGCGGGAGGATACCGAATTTGTGGTCCGCCTTTTCCGGTATGGCGTTAAACGCAAGGAAAATTCTTTCCGGGCCATCTGCTATCATTTGTGGCACAGGGAAAATTTGCGAACCCGTTTGGAAAAAAATGACAGGATCTTGGAAAACGCAATCGTATCCGCTGCTTTTTTTTGCGACTCCGGGTTAAACCAGCTGATTGTTGATGATGAGAGCAATATGAATGAAATCAATTAAGAAGTATTTGTCCCAGACCCCGCCGGAGGATGGCATTTTCTGGTGTGTTGTATTGACGTTTCTGCTGTTCCCCACGGGTACGGCGCCCCCATTGATCGCCATTGGGCTTGCCTGTGCTGTCTGGATTTTTTCAGGGCAGTTTATGACGGGGCTGTCCATTGTGAAACAGCCCTGGTTCAGACCGGTACTCCTGTTTCTGATTTTGCCCTGGATCGGTCTGACCTATTCTGTGAATATGGACCTTGGCATGGACTATGCCATGAAAACCAAATACTGGATCGCGGTATTCATCACTGCGGGTTGCTGTATGAGTGAGAAACGCTTTTTCATTCTGGTTTGTGCCTTTTGGGGCGGCCTGTCAGCAGGCGCCATTTTAGCCCTTTTCCAGTTTGCAGGCGTTGTGAAGCCGGTCAATGTGTTTTTTCTGGGGTTTGGTATTGTCCACACCCTGATTTCCATGTATTTGCTCATCGGAATTCTCATGGCCGCCTTTTATTATAAGCGGGAAACAGGCGTATGGAAAAGGGCAGGATTGCTTGCACTGATTTCTCTTTTTTTGTTTCACCTGACCGTGCTGGAAGGCAGAAGCGGTTATCTGATATTTGCCCTGTTATCTCCCCTGGTTGCCCGGGATCTTACCCATAGGTATCCTTTAAAAATAAAAGTGCTGGTCTGTGGGGTGCTTTTATTGGCCCTTTGCCTGTCTCCGGTTGTCAGATATCGGGTGACAGCTTCCGTTGCCATGTTAAATGAAAACAAAGAAAAAATCATGGCCGGCGAGAATATCCCTTTAATGCCAAGGTTCTTCATCACCGAACAAACCATTGATCTAATAAGAAAACATCCCATCATCGGTATCGGTACGGGCAGCCTTCCCGAGTTCACCCGGCCAAAAGGATCTGCGGTGAACCATCCCCATAACAATTTTCTGTACATGGGTGTCAGTTTTGGAATTGCCGGAATCATTGCTTTTTTCTGGCTTTTCTGGAACATGTTTTCCCGCTCTTGGCAGTCCCGGGAAACCCCGTTGGGTTATTTTGTGCTTTCCACCGGCCTGGTCCTGTTTCTGGGCGGAATGTTTGATACCCAGATCCTGAATACCGGGACCTTGCTGATGCTGGCGATGTCCTACGGGTTCCTGGCCCATTTGGGCCCCATGAAGAAAGGAAGGGTTTGATGGGAAAAATATCGGTTTATATCATTGCCTTTAATGAACAGGAAAAAATCAAAGACGCCCTGGAAAGTGTGGCATGGGCAGATGAAATAGTTGTGGCCGACTCATTGAGTACCGATGGGACGGTTCAGATTGCACAGGCCCATGGAGCAAAGGTGGTCCAGATTCCTTTCAAGGGGTTTGGAGCCCTGAGAAATGAGGCCATGGCCGCCTGCAGTCACGAGTGGATATTCAGCCTTGATTCCGATGAGCGGTGCACCCTCAAGGCAAAGCAGGAAATACTTGCAATCATCAATGATCCGGACAGCCTGGATGCCTATTATGTGCCCCGGCGCAATTATTTCATGGGCAAATGGATCCGCCATGGCGGTTTCTATCCGGACTACCGCCAGCCCCAGCTTTTCAGAAAAGGGGCCCTGGTCTTTAAGGCTGATGCCGTGCACGAACGCTATGGGGTGGTCAGTGAAAAGCCCTGCGGATACTTTAAGGCCTTTATTCACCAGATTCCCTTCAAGAATCTGGAGGAAGTGATCCACAAAGCCAACCGGTACTCCACACTGGGGGCTGATAAACTGGCTGAATCGGGAAAAACGCCGGGCATGTTCACAGCCTTTTTCCATGGATTCTGGGCGGCCTTTTCCATTTATTTTCTAAAACTGGGGTGTTTGGACGGGTGGCCGGGCGTTATCATTGCCCTTGGCAACTTTGAAGGAACCTTTTATAAATATGCCAAGTTTTATTTGAAAGCAAACGGGCTGGACTCTTTTCTAGACATAAAGCTGCCCAAGGAATAAAAGATGATAGAGCTGGGTTTGATGACAGCATGTTTTATGGGGATTGTCGGGGCAACCGGCAGATTTTTGAAGCTGGATTTCAGATATGCCCCCTTGTTCTCTATCTCTTTGATCGGTCTTGTGTTGTTTGGCTTTTCCCTTGCGGGTTTTCTGAAGACCGGCACCCTTCTCATCGCCGGGGTGGGGGGGGTGTTTGCGGTTTATTTTACGGCTGTGGGCCTCCGGCAGCCTAAGACCCTGTCCCTGACACCCGGAACGGTATTCGCAGGCTTAATCGTCCTGTCTTTTCTTCTTAGTTTAAATATGACCTTTACGGTGGTGGATGATTTTGTGTTCTGGGGAATTGTGGGCAAATACCTGGTTTTGTTTGATCATTTTCCCAATGCCGAGACCACGATCATTCCCAAACACCTGATGTATACCCCGGGCACCTCCCTGGTCCATTATTTTTTCCATGGATTGATCGGTGCATACAAACCGTCCCTGGCCTATTTTGCCCAGAACATGATCCTGATCTCTGCCTTGTTTGTGGTCATCCAAAAACCCCGGATGGAACGATCGGTGATCCGTCTTTGCCTGGCCATTGTTCTGCTGATCCTTTTTTGCGGCAGTGTTTTTACCAAATTACAGGTGGACTACCTGCTCACCACTCTTTTTTTTGCCATTCTGTGGGTTTACTATACCGGGGATGACCTCTTTTTAAAACTTGGGGCCATATCCGCCCCCATCTGTTTTCTTTTTCTGATCAAACAGATCGGTTTTATGCTCGGACTGCTGTTGCTGGTGATTATTTTTTTTGACCTTGTGTTCCATGGGGAGCTTCGAAAAGATAGAAAGTTCAAAGCCCTGGCCCTGGTAGTGTTGATGGCAGGGGGCCTGTTTTTTTTGAACCGCCTCTGGGCATGGCATTGCGCTGAGATGGGATTTACAGGTTTCAGCACCGCCACCATAACCCTGGAAACGATTCTGGCATCGTGTGGGATTTTTTCCAAAGGGGCTGTTCAAGATGGGTTTTTGATATATGTGAAGGCTGTTTTCTTCGGGTCGGCAGACCGCCTGAATCTTCCCTATCTTTTCTGGTATCTGCTGCTGGGGGGGGTATGGACATTCATGCTCAAAGAGATGACACCCAAAGAACGCTCCCGGCAGGGCCTGATGATAAAAATTATGGCAGGCGCCTATCTTTTATATCTTGTGATGAATTATTTTTTCCAGGTGATTGTGTTCAAGGTGGGGGCAAATTTTGATCATATTGTGGGCCTGACCCGGTATCTGAATATCTTGTTTGCCCAAATGGTCATGTTTACCCTCCTTATGAGTGTCGGACGTCTCTGGTTTAAAAAGATCATCCCTCCCAGGGCAGTCATTGCAGGTGCCGTGACCGTTATGCTTATCCTCGGCCTTTCCAGAATTGAAAAGCAACGCCACCCGGACAAGCATGATCTTGAGGCCAAAGACCTGGCCCAGAAAATTACCATGAACACCGACCGAAACCGCCAGAATTCCATTGGGGTGATTCCGGGTATAAATGACCAGTTTCTGGGGATAAAGCTTTTATACCACCTGCTGCCGGACCGGGTGAATTCCAGCCCGTTTCCCCTGGCTGACCCGGCAGGTTTCATGGAAAAACTTGCACAATATGACTATGTATTGTTTTATCGGTCAGACGAGAAACTAAGTGCCTGGGCGGAAGTATTGTCAGGCCTTCCCCTTGAGATTCCCGGGTTTTACCGGGTTATTCCCCGGGAAATTACCGCTTCAGACACCCGGAAATCGGCAACACTAAAGAGAGTATTTTAAGATGAATCAAAACATGGCCCCCCCCCTGGTTTTAATTCCGGTCTACAAGCCGGATCAGCAGATTTTGTCCCGTATCATTGAACAGGTGGGCCGGTTTGATATCGGGGGGATACTTTTGGTCAATGATGGCAGCGGCCCGGAATATGATGCTGTTTTCGCATATCTGACAGCAACCTATGAGATAACGCTTCTGGCCCATGGCCGAAACCTGGGAAAAGGTGCAGCCCTTCGGACCGGGTTTGCCCACATTCACCAGCACAATGTCCTTTGCAGCCATGTTATCACGATGGATGCCGATGGCCAGCATCTGCCCTGGGATGTGGAAAAGGTCATGGCAGATGCCATAGCGCATCCCGAGGCGCTTGTTCTCGGGGTCAGAAAATTTAAAGGGAAAATTCCCTTCAGGAGCCGGTTGGGAAATATGGCCACGTATCTTATCTTCAGGGGGCTTGTGGGGCAAACGGTGACAGACACCCAGACAGGACTCCGGGCGATTCCAGCCGGACGATTGGAGCAGTTGATCCTTTTGTCATCGGATCGGTATGCCTATGAACTTGAAATGCTGCTCACCCTGATCCAGGACAGGGTGACGGTGCGGGAGGTTCCCATCACAACTGTATATGAAAACAATAACAGCGCCTCCAGCTTCAGACCGATTTCAGACTCTATTCTTATTTACAAAACATTGCTTGTATGGTGGCTGGCCTTCCGTTTTAAACAGATGCTCAAATATTCCCTTTCCGGTATTTTTTCCACCATTGCGGACTTTGGGACCTATATTCTTTTGATACATTTTGCCATGGGGTTTGTCGGAGCGTCAATCCTGGCAAGGTTTTTCTCTGTATTGATTCATTTTACAGCCAATAGGTATTTTACCTTTTCATACCGGGATGCCCCGAACCTTGGGGAGATCGGCAAATATATCATGGTGGCCGGATTTAACCTGTCAGCTTCTATTTTGCTTATTTTCATATTTACACGCTATTTTTTCATGGGGGAGGTGGTCGCCAAGGTGGCGGCCCAGCTGATTCTGTTTTTTCTGACCTATGCCCTGCTCAATGGGTTTGTCTTTTTGCGGGCTAAAAACAAAGCATAAAATTTACAGAACCAAAGCTTATCTGGGAAGATATCGGTTGTCCAGTTTGACCTGGTGAAGCCGGTAGATCCGGGTGATATTGCGTCCCATGGCATCAATGGTGTGGTGCTTTTTCACCTGTTCCCTTGCCAGATGAACCCGTTCCATGGTGGCGGCTTCCTGGGTCAGGGTATTTAAGATCATATCGGACAATTCTTCAGAATTTTTGGGATCAAAGAGCAATCCGGTCTTTTCATGGACAATGATATCCGTGATTCCGCCGCTTTTTGACCCGATGACGGGACACGAGCTGTACATGGCTTCCAATAAGGCCTGGGGCACGCCTTCAAAGGGAATTCCTTTTTTGTTTATTGAGGCCAGAATCTTACAATCAAAGGCCCGGTAATAGGACCATACTTCCTCTTTGAAACCAAGAAAGTGGACCCTGTCCCCAATGTTGAGCTCCTGGGCAAGCGCCTTGAGTTCCGCCAGGTAATTTGGGGTGCTGTCGCCCACAATGACAATGTGGTGGGGGATTTCTGACTGAATCAGTCGAAGGGCCTTTAAGATGGTTGAAACGCCCTTGTCAGAGGAAACCCTGCCTGCAAACCCGATAAACCGGGTGCCGGGATCAAGGGAGAGTTCAGCTGCAAGGGCCTTTCGGGCATCCTCCTTTGGGATTAAACTTTCCGGCTCCATAATGCCGCTGGGCATGGAGAAAATTTTCAGGGCCTTGAGCTTGAAAATTTTCTGGAGGTGACGGGTGGTATAGTCTGCTGTGGTGAAAATAAAATGGTTCAGTTGTTTATATATTTTCCGGTTATACCAGGTGTTCCGGACATGGGCACTGATATGGCGGGATAGGATACGGCAGGGAACGCCGGTTTTTTTAGCTGCCAGGAGTGCAATTTTTGAATCGGCATTGCCGTGGGTGTTGAGGATATGGGGCTGTTCGGTTTCAAAGATTTGTTTAAGCCGGTTGTAGTCCTGGATAGTGCCCAGGGGTTTGAAGGAAATGTCATAGACACGAATTCCGTATGCCCGGGCCCTGTTGAAAAGAGGGGTATCTCTGGGGGCGATGATGACGATCTGATGGCCTTTGTCCAGCATCCAGACAGATTCATTGAAAATCCGTCTTTCCAGTCCCCCCCATCCGGTATGGCAGGTGGTGTGCACTATCTTATAGAGAGATCGCATGGTTTCAGGGCGTTCGCAGCCTTATTTCAATCCTTTTAATATCTTCGGGCAGGTCAATCTCAGGAGAATCATATTCAGTAATTACCACTTTTATTCGGTGCCCAAACTCCAGGACTCTTAACTGCTCAAGTTTTTCAATGTTTTCGCAGGTTCCTGTGGGAAGAGTGACTATTTTATCCAGAAAACTTTTTTGATAGGCATAAAACCCCAGGTGCTTGTAAAAGTCAACCCCTGTTTGTCCATCCCGGGGATAGGGGATCTGGGCCCGGGAAAAATACATGGCAAATCCATTGACATCAAAGGTTACCTTCACATCCTTGGGATCGGTGATTTCCCGTTTGTCCTGGATTTTAAAGGCAAGGGTGGACATGGAAAGGCTTGGGTCCTCTTTGAACGGGAGGACCAGGTCATCAATGATCAAGGGATTGAAAACCGGCTGGTCCCCCTGGATATTGACGATGACTTCATTGTCGGCAAGTTTCAGGATATTGGCGGTTTGGGCCACCCGGTCGGTTCCGGATCTGCAGGTGTCCGATGTCATGACCGCTTCCCCTCCGAAAGCCTTGACCGCATCCAGTATCCGCAGATCATCTGTTGCCACCACCGTTCGGGTGACGGCAGATGATTTGCAGGTCTGTTCATACACCCGTCGGATCATGGATTTTCCGGCAATCATTGCCAAAGGTTTCCCCTCAAACCGGCTGGATCCAAACCGTGATGGAATAACAGCTATTGTCATTGTCAGCTCTTTTTACAATTTGAGGAATAGGGATCTGGCCTTATCCCGGGTCATGATGGTTTTCCAGTCTTTGCCCAGACAATTTTCCCATAAAGGATCAAGTCCCAGGGCCACGGTAACCATGGTCTCCATCTGGGCATCTGTCAGGTTGCGGGTCAGTCCCCTGGGAATGTCCACACCAGTTTTTTCCATCATGGTCCGGAACTCTTTGACCCCTTCCGGGTAGTATTCTTCAAGCACGTCAAAGGTGATGCAGCAGCCGAGCCCGTGGTGGGTTCCCAGAACATAGGACAGCCCATAGGACAGGGCATGACAGGCTCCGACCTGGGAATAG
>JAHIVS010000125.1 GCA_018816605.1 Pseudomonadota bacterium | reverse complement strand
TCAAATCCTCCTGCGGTAACCTTTAGAGCCCATGGAAAGCTTATCACCGTCCATGGAAAAAAAATTGCCGTGAATGCCCTGAAGGATGGGGAGGAGGCCCAAAAGATAGTTGCCTGGTTAAAAAATGAAATCAATGCGGCCTGGGAGCAAAAAGAAACGATCACCCCCTGTTACTCAGGAATGCCGAAGCCCGGAATTTTAGAGATTCTTAAACTTCTGCCGAAAAGCAATTGCCGGAAATGCAGCGAACCCACGTGTATGGTTTTTGCCATAAAGGTTGCCGAGGGTGCCAAAGGACCGGAAGATTGCCCTGTGATCGGAACGGGTGAAACCCTAAAGTTGACCGCATATATGAAGCAGTTTAATCTGGATATTTAATACCGCAATTTTGGATTTCGGCTTTGGAAGAACGGGTGAGGCTTTTTTCCTTGACTGGCTCTTGAATGGGTGACCCAGGTAAAAAATCAGCCAACTCCGAAAATTGAGTTCATAAGGAAAATGTATTATTTCACATCCCACGCTCATGCCCTTCACCCAAAAAGTGTTGCAGGTGATCCGATCGATTCCCCAGGGAAAAGTGCTCTCCTATGGGAGGGTGGCTGCCCTGGCCGGGAATCTGCGGGGGGCCCGGCAGGTTTCCAGAATACTCCACAGCATGTCGGGCAAGCATGATCTTCCCTGGCACAGGGTGGTCAGTTCAAAGGGAAAAATTTCACTGCCTCCTGGCCGGGGGTATGAACTTCAAAGGGCCTTGCTTGAATCCGAAGGGGTGGTGTTTTCCCTTTCCCATACCATTGATTTAAACACCTGTCTGTGGCAGCCTCCGGATTATAGGTCAGGTTCCGGATGACAGAATTACTGGGATTTGGCCAACGTGTCTGCCGTCTTTTCAATGGCCAGGAGTATCTCCCGCATTTTGGGTCCGTCTTTTTTCCAGATCCGGCATGAATCAATGAGAAATCCTTTTTCCTTTACCTTGTCCAGGGAGACGGGTATGGGGGCTTTTTTCGATCTTTTTTGGGTCAGCCATCCGTGAACGATTTCCTGGCCCATGGCCACAACAAGTCCGCAAAGGTGGGTACATCCCCTGTTCCCGCCCATGATCTTCCGGACGTGGCTTGAAAATCCGGATTTGATTTCAACACCCACAAGCATGGCCACCCTGTCAAGGGTGGCCTGGCACTCTTCCATGGGAACGGTCCGCATCCGGGCTTCGGCCTGGACAATTGTCAAGGGGTTCGGGTCTATTAGCAGGGTGACCGTCATGTGGTGAACAATCCCAGGGGCTCTTGTTTTTCCCGTGACATCAAACACGGGGATATACCGCTGGTCCTTTAATTCGCCATGGACCAGCACCCGGTCTTCTGTGTGGGGACAGGTGGTAAGGCTGATATTCCGGGTGTGGATTTTTGCATGTTCTTTCATCAGGTCCCTGAGCATGGGAATCTCCTTGTTTTCGGTTCTGGTTTGGCAACCTAATTCATTTGTCAGGTTAAATCAAATCTTTTTCCTTGACCCGGACCTCATAAATCTTTACCGTCCATTTTTATGCAAAGGGAAACCGTTCATGACCATTCGCCCGTTTTATAAAAACCCGATGCCGGTTTTGATAACTGGCGCCATTTTGATCAGTTTTTCTGGTGTTTTTGTGAAGACTTCCCAGGTGCATCCCCTGGTTTCTGCTTTTTATCGGGTATTTTTCGGCTGCCTTTTTTTGACCTGGGCCTGCTGGATAAAAAAAGAGTTTAAACCCAAACACCTGAAAAAAAATCTATTGGCCATCCTGTGCGGACTGGTGTTCAGTCTGGACCTTTTTTGCTGGCACATGAGCATTCAATATGTCGGCCCCGGTCTGGCCACCATCCTGGGAAACTGCCAGGTATTTGTCCTGGCAATGGTTGGATGGCTGGTGTTTAAGGAACGGCTGGGGACCTGGTTTGTTTTTTCGGTTCCCCTGGCCTTTCTGGGTCTTTTCATGGTGATCGGACTGGAAGTCAACCAATTGAGTCCTGACTATATTCTGGGCCTGGGCTACGGATTGCTTACCGCTGTCTGCTATAGTATCTTTTTACTGCTGCTTCGCCATGTCCAGTCGGATGATTCAACGACAAAGGGTTCCGGGGGGGCGGTTTTTTATTACCAGGTGGTATTGACGGCTGCCTGTTCGTTCTTTCTGGGTGCTGCGGTGATTTTTTTCGGCCATTCCTTTTCCATACCGACAGAAATTTCCCTTTTCTCTTTGCTGGGGCTGGGCTTTTTGTCCCAGGCCTTTGCCTGGGGGATGATTTCCAATTCCCTTCCAGGGGTTCCCGCCTCCCGGGCCGGGTTGATTCTGCTGCTCCAGCCGGCGCTCTCCTTTGTCTGGGATGTCCTGTTCTTTAACCGGCAGACCGGTATTGAAGGGTGGGCGGGAGTGATTATGGTTTTAACGGCCATCTACCTGGGAATGGCGGGCAGGGCAAAAAAATAATTTATTGAAAAGGCGTTGCCCATGACCGGCCAGGTTTGCAGGGAAAGGGTTGTGGGAGTATGGCTGATAAGATTCGAC
Organism: Pseudomonadota bacterium; assembly: GCA_018816605.1. The sequence goes on along the minus strand of JAHIVS010000125.1, from coordinate 4,236 downwards.
AATAAAGATCCTTGTATCCCCAGTTTTATGGCCTGCGGACAAAAAATTTAATCTGGGTTGATTGGCCCGTCAGGCCTCCGCGGTGTGGTGGCTGCCTTTTCAATATCAATAACTTTGCCCTGGGGGAATTGTTTGGTTTCATAGTTGGTGATTTTAATCAGGTCCCGGGTTGTTTTGGCCATCCGTTTTACCTGTTCCTGGATATGCCTGATCCGTCCTGAAACAGGGTGGTCCGGTTCAAGATCCAGTAACATGATTTCCGCATTGCCCAGGATCATCTGCAGGGGCTGGTTCAGTTCATGGCAGACAGCCCCTGCCATTTCCACCACCCCTTCCATTCGTTCTTTTATCAGGAGGCTTGCTTCCGCCCGCTGCAGCCGCTGGATCTGACGATTTAAAAAATACATGCTGGTAAGGGTTCCTGCAACACCCATTGCCCATAGGATGCCATAGATGAGGGACATGGTGTCGGTATGGGTTTTTTCAATGGCAAGAAAGGGCGCCAGGGGGATGGAGATGCTGATTCCGCCTCTGATTTCCCCTTCCGTGTATCCCTGCTCTTCATGGCAGCCCAGACACCCTTTTTCCGTGACCAGGGGGCGCATCAACCGCAGATGATCCGTCTGGTCGATTTTTTCCACGGAGCTGACCTCTGGTTCACCCTTTTCAAAGCGTTTCAGCGCCTGTGTTTCCCAAGGGTCCGGTGCGTTCTGGGGGCGGATGGGGTTCAGGCTGGTGATATGGCTTTTGCGTCCGTGGATTTGCGCCGCCATCTCATGGACCTGGCGTGTCATGTAGGCCGGATTTACTTTTGTGAGGGTGATACCTTCCGGTGCCTGGATTTCCCGGTGTTCTGTCTTCAGGTATGGATTGGGTTGGGTCTGGGCGGTTATGGGAACATAAACCTCGCCGTGGCCGGCATTCCAGCGCCTGTACAGGATATCTTTTTCAAAGGCGGTTCTGGCATCAATTCTGATGATTTCAAGGGTTCCGGACCGGCTGGACTGGACAATCCAGAGCCAGGAAAAAAAAAGGAACAGGGACCACACGCTGATGATGCAGGCGGCATAGACCCATAAGCGGATGGGTCCGTGATTTTTTTGGATTTTGTGGGTTTCTGTCAAGGTATTTCCCTGATTTGTGGGGTGTCATAACCGTATTGGTTTGCATCATTGTGCAGTTTTCTTTGCCCACGGTCAAGGCAGAAGTTGCCGCCCGTTCATGATTCTGGAAAGGGAAAAAACACAGAGACCGTTGTGTTGCCATCACAGTGAAAGCCTTTTTCCCCCCTGCATGTTTCAGTATTGCCGGGGCAGACATCCGTATCAAGGGGCAGGCGCCAGCAGCGTTTGGATGTCATTTTGATTTTGAAATGGTATCGTTCGGAAAATATTTTCATCCGCAGCAGGTCGGCTCCTTTTCCGCCGGCTCCAAAATCATAGGGCCTTTTGGACGAGTAATTGAGGGTGGCCTGGGGTGAAAAAAACCCTTCAAATATTCTTTTCTGGGCTTCCCGGGTCAAGCCGACGCCCTGATCTTGGACAACCAGTTCCACTCCTTTGCCTCGGTCATGGACAATGATCCCGATATTCCCTCCGTTGGGTGTATTTTCAACAGCATTCCGGATCAGTCCGTCAACTATTTTTTCAAGAGGGTCCATGGGTATTTCAATGGGGGCTGATGATTTGAGTCCCACCGAGGTTTTTACATTCCGATGGGCAAAAAGGGGCGTTAGCTCCCGGAGTCTGTCTTCTACAAACCGGTTCAAATATATTTTTTGTACCACAAGATCCCGGGAAGAGAAAACATCATCCAGCTTTTCCCGAACCTTTGCGATCACATCTTTTTCTCCGATTTCTTCGGCAATCAGGGTTTCAATTGCATCTTCACATTGATCAAAGATAAGGGAGAATAGTCTTTTATGTAAAAAAGATTTTTTTTCAACGATGTCGTAAACCTCATCTTCAATGCCGATAATTCGGTACAGGTTCCTGTAGATTCTATCCAGGGTGGGTTTCCATTCTTTTTCGGGCAGGCAGGCCAGTTTTTTGGACAGCACTTTAAAGGAGCTGAGCAATATGGCCACCGGTGTTTTAAGTTCATGGGACAGGTGGCTGATCATTTTGTCTTTTGCGGCATTCAGTCCGGTAAGTTCCTGGTTGGCCTTTTGCAATGCTTCTGAAACCCCTGCATTTTCAATGGAAAGGGCCACTGTACCAGCAATGGTATTCAGGATTTCAAGGTCGGTTTTGTCAAATTCCCCTTCTTTTTTATTGTCTGCCGTGATCACACCGATGATGCGTTCTTTGGTCCGCAACGGCACCACCATGACATTTTTCACCCTATGGCCGATTTTTTCATCCCGGTTCAGGTGAAGCCTATGGTTGTCCGGCAGGGAGTTCATCATGACCGGATTGCCTGTCTTTACGACCTGACCGGCGATAAGCTCATCAATGGGGAAGCGGATTTTTTTGATCCTTTCCTGGGTGGTGGGATCATCATGGACCACGCTTAAAAAATAAAATTCCTTCTGGTTTTCATCCAGTAAAATCACATTGGCGCCCTCGGTACCCAGCAATTCCTTTATTTCAACGCTCACATACTGCATGAGCTTGCGCAGTTCCGGATATTGGGGCAATACCTGGCTGATACGGTTCATGACACTCCGGTTCCGGTTAATCCGCCGTTCCATGGTCACGTCCCTGAAAACAATAATCATGCTGGTTGGCTGATTGTTTTCATCCCTTTCAATTCCCACCCGCATGATGACATCCAGAACTTTACCCTCCCGGGTCAGTCGTTTGGTGTTCAGCTTGAGGACATTTTTTTCCGGCGCCAGGCCCGATATCTTCTGGGAGAGTTCTTCCATTAATGGTCCGGGGATATATTGCCGGCCTCTTTTTCCTTTCAATTCTTCAAGGCTCCACCCAAAGGTCTGGGTAAAGGCGGGATTGAGATAGGAGACAAGACCTTTTTTGTCCCGGATCAGAACCGGGTAGGGAAGAAATTTTAAAAACCGGTTATAATTTTTCCGGGCAGTTTTATCCTCCTGCCCAATGGTGAGCCTCAGATCTGCTTCCTTTTCAAGGAATCGGACCCGCTCGGCCAATTCCGCATAGGTGGGGTTTTCTCTCATTCATATCCTAACTGCTGTCACAGGCGAGCAATGAGATCCAAAGGGATCTGCCCGGCATAGATTTCTTTTTGCTTACAGTGTTTAATAATGTTTCTGCTTTTTTGTCAACCAACAAGATAAAGCCGGGCCATGGCAATTTTACGGATCGTATGGGGTCTTTGCATCCCAAAAAAAGACAGAATTCCTAAAAAAAATTCGCCGGATTGCAGGGGGTTAAAACCAGGGGGCAGGGGGTGATGAAAGTTTTTTTGCCCCTAAGGCTGGATGGGTTTTCTGCGCCGGCAGTACTCCATGCTGCAGCCGGGCATCATATGCCCTTTTTCAATGGTCTGGCGGCTGGCAAAATAATCAAGAAAATCCATTGCATTTCCCGTGACAAAGGAAATGAGCTTGATATTGTTCTCCACAATGAAGTCAGCCGGTTTTGTGGAGATGGCACCGCAGATCAATGTAGTGACCTGCATTTTTTCAAGCAGACGGATGAGATCCTGACAACACTCAGGGTCAAAGGGGGTATATGTTTTTTTTGCGATCCTCCTGTTTTCAATCCGGGCAACCAGAAGGGTTCGGGCCGAATCAAAAACAGGGGAAATCCGGTTTCCCCAAATGGGAATGGCTATTTTCATGGGACACCTCCATATTGTTTTCCCGCCGTTTATATATTGCCGATGCAAAGCCTGTGCCCAAGGAAATGCTGTTTTTGTTTCAGGAAAATTCTTTGATAAAACAAGTGGTTATGGTTTTTTTGCCTGGGCGGAATACGCCGGTTGATCAGGGGCGGTCGCAAAAACAGGACGGGTCCGGGGCATTGGGTTGCAACGGCTAGGTTATAATTTGATTCCCAGCTGTTTAATCCGTCGGAAAAGGGTGCTTTTGTGAATTCCCATGTCCCTTGCTGCGGCATTGCGGTTGTAATTATTCCGGGCCAGTGCATCGGAAATCAGCTTGATCTGGGCTGATTTGACCGGGTCATCATCCCGGTCACAGTCATGTCCCGTGATACCGGATAAAAAACCGGGCAGGTGCTGGGGGGTGATCATCCCTTCAGAGCAAAGCACAAATCCATGTTCAATTAAATTTTCCAGTTCTCTGATATTTCC
>JAHIVS010000124.1 GCA_018816605.1 Pseudomonadota bacterium | reverse complement strand
GGCAGTTCTTCCATCAAATACCGGGTATTTCAGGGAAAAAAAGTCAAGTGTCTCAACACCTTGGCCAAAGGGGCTGTCCTGGGCCTGGGAAGTCCCGATGCCACCCTGTCCCTTCAAAGCCCCGGCCATAATTTCATCCAGAAATTGGACCGGCCCGACCATGACCGGGGGCTTGGGGCCATTATGGCCCTGCTCATCCACAAAAAACAGGGGGTGATCCAAGACCCTTCCCAGATTGATCTTGTGGGACATCGCACCGTCCACGGGGGAGATCGGTTCACCCATGCGGTCTTTGTCGACCAAGAGGTCATTAAGGGAATGGAAAAATATATTCCCTTGGCCCCGGTTCACAACCCCGCCAATCTTGCGGGGATCCGGCTGACCAAAAAATTGATTCCCAATGCCTTGCATGTGGCTGTTTTTGACACGGCCTTTCACCAGACAATGCCGCCACAGGCATATATGTATGGGCTACCCCACAGCCTTTATGAAAACCAGGGCATCCGGAAATATGGATTTCACGGTACCTCCTGTCGCTATGTGGCCGCCCAGGCAGCCCGGTTAACAGGACAGGATGCGGCCCGGAACAAATTGATCATCTGCCACCTGGGCAATGGGGTGACGGTGGCGGCCGTGAAAAACGGTTGTTCCGTGGATACCAGCATGGGCATGAGCCCCCTGGAAGGCGCCATGATGGGCACCCGTTGCGGAGATCTGGACCCGGGAGTAGTACTGTACCTGCAACGGGAGATGAACCTGACCCTTGGCCAGGTAGAAAAAATGCTCAACCAGGAATCCGGATTATTGGGTGTTTCAGGTCACAGCAATGATATGGAAAAAATCATCGCCCGGGCCCAAAATGGCGATAACCGTTCCAGGATCGCCCTGGAAATGTTTATCTATCGCCTGAAAAAATACATCGGCGCCTATGCCGCTGCCATGGGCGGTATTGACCTTTTGGTATTTACCGGCGGCATGGGAGAAAATTCACCCCTGATTCGGCAAAGGGTTCTTTCGGGCATGGAATTTCTCGGATTAGACCTGGACTTGTCACGGAATCAAGGGGCAGGCGCTCAAGACTGCCTTCTCAACAGTGATTCCTCCTCGGCAGATGTGGCCTTAATACACACCAACGAGGAGCTGATGATCGCCCGGGAGACGCTGAGCCTGGCCATGGACTGCTCTGACAAAAAAAAAGGAATCAAATGAACGGTATCGGCATAGATATTATCGAACTTGGCCGCATGGACGAAACCATTCAGCGCTCGGGCAAGGTCTTTCTGAAAAGGGTATTTTCGGAAAAGGAACAACAACATGCACGGGCTTCGGAAAATCCCATAAAGTTTTTCGCCTCGGCCTTTGCTGCCAAAGAGGCTGTTTTCAAAGCACTGGCCCTGGGCTGGGAACAGGAGGTAAATTTCAGGGAAATCGGGGTTGACCGGGGGCAATACGGAGAGCCCATGGTGAACCTTTACGGGACCCTAAGGGCACGTGCATCGGCCAAGGGCTGCACCCGGGTGCTCCTAAGCCTCTCCTATGAGACAAACCTGGCCCTGGCAATGGTTATAGCGCTTTGACCCCTATCGGGTCCAGGCTTCCAGTTGCGACAGATCCGCCTGGAGCCGGGTTAAGGACTCAGGGGAATTGAACAGCTTGCGGCACAGTTCACATTTGCTATGGGTGATGATTTCCCGGGCCGTCATCCCGCTAAACGAGGCGATCTGGGTGATGCCCATGGTTCTGATAAGCTGGTACAACCGATTTGTTTCCATTTTAATAAACAGTTCCTCAATTGTCTCATTGTTCAGATTTCCCATGTGAAAAAACCGGGTTCGAGAAAAATGGTTCCCGGCATCACAACAGGCGAACATATCCAAGTCCGGTGTCAGATAAGGATTCATATCACAGCAGTTTGACTGGTAATCGGTGAGGATGACCCTTTTTTTTATTCCTTCGGCACGGCCGGCATAGATAACAGGTTCCGGGAAAAACAAAAGACCGTTATCCCGTAGAAACTGCTCTAAGACGTCATCCTCACGGGAAAAATCAGTCACAAATGAAATATAATAACGTAAACCCATCTTCCGGCAACTGCGGGCCGCATTCAACACATTGTTATGGCTGACATGGG
>JAHIVS010000716.1 GCA_018816605.1 Pseudomonadota bacterium | reverse complement strand
GCTGGCATCCTTCGGGCAGGGCAGACCGTAACGGTAATCGGCTTACTGACCCCCGATATATTGCAGGAACAAAACGGTATTACAACTGCTGCACAAACCATTATCACCAATGACGGATCAGTTTCCACCATTGAAGGTGAGCCTGTTTATGGGAAGACCCCGACTCCTGCACCCGCTTTAGGTCCATTAGGCCGTGTCACCATCACCGGAGTGAGAGTTCTGCTTGTTCCTCAAACCTTCCAGTATGCAGAAATCCCTGCTGGCACTGATCAGCAAGAAATGTTCGCAAGCCAGGCTACAACCTCAGAAGACAAGAGTGTAATTGTGTTGGACATCCCGACCACACCAGTAGAAATATCTGCCGGCGTGTTTGTTAACCCTGCAACTCTTATTGCTGCACTGGACAAGTACGGCTCGATCTACCTGGCACTGGAGTCCTCAACCGGCACTTCCGTTTCCCAAGAGAATAACTTGACCATCAACCTGGCCGAACTCTACAACCTGATTAATTCGAACACCAACACCGTGAGCGCTACACCCACTAAGTAATTAATAACGATTTTTGGAGGTATATCGCATGAATGAAGAAAAAATTGTACCCATAATATTAGCGGCTCCGCACAAGAACCTTTATGAAAAATTGCACCCCGCTTTTATCGTGGACAGCAGATATAGTATTCAAACGATCATTCAAAATTGGTCTGATTTTGAAAATAACCTTGTTCAATATCGACCAGAACTTGTTGTTGTGCAAGCCGATCTTGCACCTACGGCTGATGCGCTCATAGGTGCATTGGCACGAATGGTTAACTGGAATGGTATAGCGATCATCGTATTGACACCAACTCACCAAAATCTTGCCAAGACCTTTGAAAAAATTAGTTGTGTGCGCGGGGTCTACATTGATACGTTGAACAATTGGGGGGACTTAGCCCAAAGCGGCTATTTTGCTGTCTCTACTGAAAGGGCAAAAGGAATCTCCAAAGACGCTTTACAGTCTGATCTCGGCTCCAGAGCCGCTGCAGCAGTGACTGGAACCCGAATAATCTCGTTTGTTTCATCTTCGGGTGGAACCGGAAGATCCACGATAGCCGAAAACATCGGATATGAGTTAGCCAATCGCTTGAATGTAAACTCCTTGCTCATGTCTTTCGATTTGCCGGCCACGGCATCCATCCGTATGGGGTTACACACCTCACCGAATGCGAGTGAATACTTTGCCCGACCACTGGACGGATTTACATCTGCCATCCAAAAAAAGGAAAAGCTTAAAGTAATCTTTGCCCCGGACGATTCGGTGGAGTATGCCAAGTACGGAGAAAGCGATGGAGAGGGTTCCGTAAATAACCTTGTGAAATCTGTCTGGAACCACCAATATGCCGCCGTTTTGCTCGACCTTCCCAACGGTGAGGGTTCCTGGATGACTCAAGCCCTAATCGCCTCAAACACAGTTGTAATCGTTACGCGATGTACACTGGCTGACGCGCTAGCCACTAGCCATCTGATCACCTTGCTGCTGGAAAAAATGCGTAAAGATGTACGGGTTCCAAGAGATTCTATCTATATGGTCGTGAACCAATACAATGACCGCTCCGGTATCTCCCCAAGGGACTTCCACGGAGAATTGGTTACGAAAAACGGATGGGCGCCGCCTGTATTGGATGTAATTCCGTATGACGAAAACATCTCGATGGCTCAGGACGAAAGACAAATGCCAACGGTCAAGCTGGAATCCTACAACAAGCATATCCGCACGATTATTAATGGCCTTTACCCCGCACTTGCCAGTACCAACGAAACCACCACCAAAAAAACCGGTGGCCTATTTGGAATATTCAAAGGATAACGCCATGGCCATAAAAATATTTGACGATGATCCAGCCCCAAAGAAACCCTCAACTGCCAGTATTTTTGAGGAACAAGGTATTACCACTCCAGATCAGGGAGTAGGTTCAGACAACTTGAAGATCGTATTCAGCGATACGGTTTCGCCCGAGGAAAAAACTCCGGTTCAAACCGAAGGGAGCTCACCTTTCCTTGGCTCTTTTGGCGGGACTCCTGCCGGCACTGGAACGAACACCTTACCAGGCCCCGGAAGTACCGGAACCGGAACATTACCCGATACGGGAACCACCGGTACGCCATTACCTGTACCTGGTGTAGTCCATCCAGTAGGCGTACCCGCCGCCAGCAAGCCAGTCAAGTTTTTTGACGAATCCCAATCCGTGGAAAACAAACTGAACGAGCAAACAGTAAATGAAATCTCAAACGAAGTGATTGACACCATTAATCGAGAATTTTCATTATCCTTGCTCCAGCACCCAACAAAAGAAGAACGAAAGCAAGTGGCTGAACGTATTGGCGTATTAGTCACTCGGGCTTCTCGCGGGCGTTCACTTACACCAGGCGCGACATATGAGAATAATCTTTCTTCTGAACTGGCGCGACGCTTGATGGGGCTTGGGTTCCTCGACCTGTTACTGCCACCGACTAGAAATGATATTTCTGAAATCGGTGTGTATTCATCCGGGCTGGTGCAGATCATTCGCAAAGAACATGTTGAATGGGAGACCGTTGATGCTCATCCCTCTGCAGAGGAAATTCAGCGGGTTCTAGATCGAATTTTGGGACCTCAAAACAAAAATCTGAATGAAACCAATCCGTCAGTAAATGCGAAACTTCCCCGAACGGAAGACATTCCGGGCGGCGCTCGTGTGAAAGCATTGCATAAATGTATTGCTCCACCAGGTAGGAATGCTGTTATCAATATCCGTCTTTATGATGGTAAGCCAGTTCTTCCTGAGTGGTTGTTGGCGCGTAAAGAGTTTTCACCCGAAATGATGGACACACTGAGAGCCGCAACCGAATACGGATGCAAGATTCTGATCACCGGAAGTACCGGCACTGGCAAGACTACTTTACTATCCGCGCTTTGCAACTTCCTGCAACCACACTGGCGTATCGTGAAGATCGAGGAAACTGAGGAAATCTGGATTGCGAGAGACACCGTTCAATCCATTGAATCAAGACCGCAGACCTTTGGTACGGAAGTGCTTCCTTACACGCTGGCTAACGGCGTGGACGATGCCATGCGAATGACCCCGGACTACCTGATCGTAGGTGAGGTTCGGGATGGTATCGCAGGGTTGGCACTTTTCCGCGCACTGATGACCGGTCACTCCGGTTCTTGTACCCTTCACGCCAATTCTCCCAGGGAAGCTGCAAAACGTATGGCAGTTCTTTTAGGTGCAGACGCTCACGTAAGCAAGGTGGACGCCAACCAAATGTTTGCAGACTCCCTTGACCTGCACATCCAAATCAAAGTTCGTCACGGACGCAGAATCATCACCAGTATTTCTCAGGTTCGCAAGACCCTGAAAGCCGGTGACGTGTGGTTTGATCCGTTGTGGCTCTACGAGGAGTCTTCAACCAAAAACGATCCCCAATGGAGAAAAGTAGGGGACTTGGATTTGAACGAGGAGCTTGCTGACGAACTATTTGGTCAAGCTGTACCGAAGGCTGAAACCAGCTCAATCGCGCAAGCGGAGAAAGAAGGAATCTAATGGATATAGTAATCGGTGTTCTTGTAACAGTCTTGTTACTGTTCATCTTTGCTCCCGACTTGAAAAGTCTGAAGAAGAACAAACTTTCAACAGCAATGGATGATGTTTACTCCATTGATCACACCAAGAAATTATCTGAGATGAAGCCCAACTCCATCGAATATAAACTGGCAGCCAGCGGAATGAACTGGCGACCGGCAACATTCAGAACCCTTACTATCCTCGGCGGACTTGGGTCAATGCTTTTGATGTGGACGCTTCTGCCAGGTATTCCTGCAATCGTAATCGGTTTACTTGTTTACTACACCCCCATCGCCATGTTAAATGATCGCGTGAAGGGCAGGGGAAAAGAGATTGACAAGCACCTACCTATGGCTATAGGACGAATTACCGCTGGACTCTCTACTGGTGGTTCAGTTGCAGATGTATTGGACGAGGTGGCCAATACCATGGAACTTGAAGGAAAGAATCCCTTATCAAGCGAATTTCATCTTACTGCAAGTGAGCTTCGCAGTAAGGAAAGAACAGAAGCTTTTCAAAGCCTTGCAAGACGCTCTCCCTCTTTTTCACTTTCAAACCTCGGTTATTTACTAGAAGGTTATGTTGAAGCGGGTGGTGGAAAATATATTGAAGTTTTGTCAAAAAGCGGCCAAAAGATTCAACAAATCATCATAGCTCGAAACTCTACAATTGCTAAATCAGGAGAGGCAATGTCAAGTGCGAAAATGATTCCTGCTGTCCTTGCAGTCGTTCTGATTTATCTTGGACAAAGCCCATCAATTCAGGCCAGTTTTCACAGCCTCGTGGTTCAGCTTATTCTTGGTGTAGGCATCGTAATTATGGCAATCGGATATTTGGTCATGCGCTCAATGGTGCAGGAAGCTTCATAGGAGAGGTTAATCATGGAAGGGTTAATAATTTTTATTGGACTTCTGGTAATGGGTTTAATTGTTGTAATTGCTCTGGAATATTTACCAG
>JAHIVS010000123.1 GCA_018816605.1 Pseudomonadota bacterium | reverse complement strand
TCTTTGTTTCCCCGTTCTGATACAACCGCTGAATTTCGCCGATCATGTCCATGATTTTATCGGCCTGGGGCATGGCGTTCTGGGTATCCGGTGCCACATCCTCATACCCTTTCACCCGACCCGGGTCAAACAATGAATCCGGTATGCTGGGATTTACCTTCAAAGAGAGTACCGTCATCTTCTGGACCTCCCCTCCACTTTCAATTTTCATCTGCCATGGAAAAACAAACCCTTTGGTGGTCCTAAAATCCGAATTGATGGTCGTTTCTTTTTCTTCACCGTCAAAATATTCTTTCTTCACCAGATCATCATTTTGGATATCAATCCAGAGAATTTCATATTCGCCTTCATTGTAAATGGCCTTGATTTTGTGACATTCTATCCCGGAAACACTCTCTTTTGATATATAGTCCACCTGCCGGGGTTTTTTATTTTCCTCCCCGTCCTGGCTGTTGGGTTCTTCCATTTTCCCTGTCAAAGGGCTGAAAACCCAAGTGGACTTTCCGTCATCAATGATGATGCTTTTCATTCCAACCTCACCCACCATGGGGTTGGGACTTTTTTTAATAATTGTTTCTATCCGTGATTTCTTGCCTTTCTTATACAGCGTCACCTGTGTCTCCATGCTGGCGGCGGTCATGGTTTGGACCAATACCAATGTATCTGCCAGCAATTCCCTTTTCTCCCCCTGGGCTTCATACCGGGCAAACACATCCATTCCGTTAAGGGCCCACGCCGTGCTGACACCCATGAGCATCAGAATCATTCCATAACTTGCCACTCTTTTGAACATTTTTTTCTCCATCCTTGATGTTATTCCAGTAAAACCCAAGCCTAATCTTCCCAATTCCCAAAAGCGGTTTTATGCGACCTGGTGTAACCATAATGGGCTGTGAAGATATATTCCACCCCAGACAACCTTGCCAGCCGGCCAAGGGCGCTTGCCTGGGCTGGGGAATCCATATTAAACACGTTATTAAATTGTGTGACCTCCCCGTCTTTTAGCCCCATGGAATCCCCTGTGAACAAATAGCTGCCATTGACCAGAAAACACATGGATCCGGGCGTATGACCGGGAGTTGATATTCCCTTGATCGTCATTCCGGAAATGGTGACAACCTGATTGTCTTCTAGTAAGTTATGGGGATAGTTAAATTTGTTTTTCAAAAATAGGAACCGGGAACATTGACCGTTAACCATCTGCTCTTCAGCCCTGGAAAGGTAGACTTCGGCATTTGGAAACAAGCTGCATGCGGCAATGTGATCTTTATCCGAATGCGTTAAAAAAACGGCCCCCACCTTTTCCGGGTCAATCTGCAGCCGCTTAAGTTCCTCTTGGATCCGACCGGCATCATTACCGGCGTCAATGGCCACATAGGTGTCATGGGCTTTGATGAAAAACAGGTTGACATAGGCGTCTTTCACGGCATACACCCCGTCAACAATTTTTCCGGTGTCCGTACTAGACATTTTTCCGATTTCCAGATGAACCTTCACCAGAGCCCCGGCACTCAAAAGGACGACTAGGCCGAAAACAGCACCCAGTATTTTTTTGGTTGTTTTTCCCATGGAAGGAGATCTCCGAATTCCAAAATATCAACAATGACTCATATACGGCTAGAATGCTTTGGGGTCAAGGAAAAACTCCATATCCAGACCAGCCCCGGCTGCCGCTTTTCGGTGGGTAAAAAGCCCTTGATCTTTTTTGCTTCCGACGGTATCAGATTCACCCCCAATGCCCCAATTATCGGTGTCCACCTCTTCGATCACCACGACGGCTGTCGCCGGATTTTGGACTCTATCCCAAATTGATTTTTCAGTCAAACAATGGCCCAAAATGGGAAAACGCCCCAGAAGACTTGAATCTCCCAGGGCGTTTTCAATAAAATTAACGGGACTTAAAAAATCTACCCGGTATTGTTTCTAGTCCATGGGACGATTTTCCTCCACCCCATGGCAGGCCACAAATCCTCCGTTGGAAAGTTTCACCAACGCGGGCACTTCCCTTTTGCATCGTTGGTTGGCATAGACGCACCGGCCATGGAAAACACAGCCGGTCGGCAGATGCACGGGTGTCGGCACCTCTCCTTTTAATTTGATATGCTTGGCTCTTTTCTCCCCCACTTTGGGAATGGCCGAAAACAG
>JAHIVS010000122.1 GCA_018816605.1 Pseudomonadota bacterium | reverse complement strand
CAATCCTGAATGGGTCACAAAAGAGCAGGTTGCCAAGATGGTACAACCTTTTGCGGGGGAGGCATAATGGTGAGTTTTGGTGAGCGAGAATTGGGGGATGGTCATCCCTGTTTCATCACCTTTGAGGCAGGTGCCACCCATTATGGGGTTGACTCTGCCATGGACCTGATCCGCCTTTCGGCAGAAGCCGGCGCCGATGCCATCAAATTTCAGATCTTTGATCCGGACAGACTGGTGGCCGATAAAACACTTCCCTTTACCTATGAGATCCTCGGGGATAAAAAAACAGGGCAAACCCGCACCATCACAGAACCGCTCTATGATATTCTGTGCAGAAGATGCCTTGGGCCGGACCAATGGAAACGCATCAAAGAATTCAGTGATTCCCTGGGACTTGCCTTTTTTGCCACGGTGGGGTTTGAAGAGGATATTGCCCTTTTAACGGCCTTGAAGTGTGACTCCATCAAGATTGCATCCGCCGATATTGATCACTGGCCTTTGATCAGAATGGCTGCCAGGACGGGCATGTGCATCCAGCTGGACACGGGGAATGCCAGTATCGGGGAGGTTGAGCAGGCGGTGGAAATCTGCAACCTGGAGGGCAATCATAATATCATCATCCACAATTGCCCGTCAGGTTATCCGGCGCGGCTTGAGAGTATTAATTTAAAGATGATTACCACCCTAAAGCAGATGTTTCCCCTTTATCCCATTGCCTATTCCGACCATACGCCCGGCTGGGATATGGATGTGGCTGCCGTGGCCCTGGGCGCAAACCTTGTGGAAAAGACCATCACCCTGGACCGGGCCATCAGAAGCACGGAACATGTTTTTTCCCTGGAACCTGCCGAAATGAAGGCCTTTGTTCAAACCATTCGGGAGATTGAAATCGCCATGGGCCGTCCGAGACGGGTTCTGGATCTTGAAGAAAAACAAACGAGACGAAATGTCCGGCGAAGCACCTTCATAAAACAGGAGATGAAACAGGGAGACAGGATCGGTCTGGAGCAGGTTGAATTCAGACGGCCGGGGTTCGGGATTTCTCCCAAACAATTCGAATCTCTGGTGGGCATGCGGATTTCCCGTGATGTGGCCCCGGGCCATCAGCTTGATTTCAAAGATCTGGTCAACCAATGACACGTATTGCCATCATTCCGGCCCGGGGGGGCTCCAAAAGACTGCCCCGGAAAAATATTTTGCCCATTTTGGGAAAACCCGCCCTTTATTATCCGGTTCAGGCAGCCCTGGGGTCTGGGCTTTTTGACCAGGTGATCGTTTCCACGGAAGACGAACAAATCAAACAGACGGCAGAAGGGTTCGGGGCCACGGTTATGGAAAGGCCAGAGGCTTTGGCCCGTGATACGGCAGGCGTCGGCCAGGTCTGCCGGGATGTCCTTGAACGGCTGGACAGCAACGGTATCCGTCCGACACGGTTTTGCTGCATTTATGCCACGGCTGTATTTATAACGCCCAAGGATCTGCAGGAATCTTTTTTGATGATGGAAGAACCTTCCTGCCCAGAGGTGGTGATGGGGGTTTCCGCTTTCAACCTGCATCCGGTCCAGGCACTGGAAAATAAGGAAGACGGGTGGTTAAGGCCAAAATGGCCGGAGTATAACCGATTGCAGTCCCAGTTTCATCCCAGGCTTGTGGCAAGCAACGGCACCTTTTACTGGGCCGATACCCGGGCTTTTTTAAACAATAAAAGTTTTTACGCTGACCGGTTAAGGGGGTATGAAATACCCTGGATCAGGGCCATTGACCTGGATACACCGGAAGATTACAGGAATGCGCAGCTTTTGGCGCCGTTGTTTTTGGGCAAGGCGGTGCCATGATCGTCATCGTCTGTGATGCAACCCGGCAGATCGGCTATGGCCATTTGAAAAGATGTCTGGTATTGGCCGGCCTTTACCGCAAGCTTGGCCTTGGGGTGACCTTTTTGATGAGAGAGGCAACCCCTGTTGTCCGAATGCTTTTGAAAGACCGGGACATGAAATTGGCGCTCATATCAGACCATGGCCACTGCCGGCCCTATCTGGTTGAAAAAAAAGATCGGGTCCAGCTTGTCATTATAGATCACTATGAAATTGGCGCTGATATTGAACAAGCGCTTTTTGCCATTTTTCCGGTAGTGGTGGTGGATGATCTGTGCCGGCCCCATTGGTGTCATGTGCTGGTGGATCAAACACCTGACCGCAAGATCCAGGCCTATGAAAAAAAAATGCATAATCCTTCTGCCCGAATTTTGTCTGGAAGTGATTTTACCCTGATGGATCCGGTTTACGATAAGGTTAAAAGCAATGGGGACAAAACCAATATATTGATCAGCTTCGGGGCCACGGATCCTGAACAGGCGGCGTTAAAGGTTCTGGATATCCTGGAGCATTCCATGGCAACAAAGAAGCTTGTGTTTCATCTGCCCCTGTCTTCCATGTCCCCGTGTGTTGAAGAACTTGAAAAACGCAGGGGCAATTTTCGGCTGGATATCCGGCTGTACCGGGATCTGCCCGACCTTTGCCCTTTGTATGAAATCTGCGGCATTGCCATCGGGGCGCCGGGCACAAGCCTATTGGAGCGGATTTACTGCGGCCTGATCAATATTGTCATCATTGTGGCGCCAAATCAAAGACAAGTCGGCCAAAACCTTGACCGCAAAGGTGCGGCCCTTTGCCTGGGGGAGATTTCAAGTCTTGACCCTTTGCTTCTCACCCGAACGCTGTCACAGATGATCGATGTGCCGGCCTTTGGGGAAAATTTGTACAACCGGGCAGCAGGGCTTTTGGATGGGAAAGGCGCTGCCCGGGTTATCAAACAGACCATTGACCTGATATCGCCTGTGAATCTCCGCTTGGTGAACAAAAATGATCTGGAACTATTGTACAAATGGCAGCATGGGAAAGGGGCAAGACGGTATTTCCGAAAACCGGACCTGCCCACCAAAAAAGAACACCGGCTCTGGTTTGACAGGATGTTGTCATGCGACTACGTGACTATCCATATCATTGAATGGTGCAATGGGGCCATCGGATATATCCGCCTGAACTGCAACGGCAGCAAAAATGAGGTGTCAGTTCTAATTGCCCAGAAGTTTCAGGGCCTGGGCTTTGCGAAAAAAGCCCTGGAAAAAATTATTCAAACCCAGAAACGATGCTATAGGGCCTATATTCATCCGGAAAATAAAGCCTCCATTGGCCTGTTCTCGTCCCTTGGGTTTCAATCTGCGGGAAAAGGAGAGTATGTGTATGACGCCGCACCTTAAAATTTTAATTTCCGCAGGCGCGTCCCCTGCTGCCCATAATATCATTGGGCATCTGAAACACCTGGGCCATCATGTCCATGCAATTGATGCCAATGAAAAGGCATTGCCCCTTGCCCGATCCATAGCCGATAGGGTGACAAAGGCGCCCCTGGCAAACGGGGCAGATTATATTTCTTTTATGACAGACCAGATCAATAGGGTTGATTTGTTTGTTCCGTTTATTGAT
>JAHIVS010000121.1 GCA_018816605.1 Pseudomonadota bacterium | reverse complement strand
CCCGGTAATCTTGGTGAAACGCCCTGTGCGGACCCGCATGCAGGGTGTTGTGGGGGCTGGGGGATTAAAACCCCCGGCTACCCGATTGGGAATCCATATTGATCCTTAAAGTGCTGTTTTTGGGGTCAAAAACATTAGCCCAAGACGTTTTTGAGCCCATTTTTTCATGCTTTTCTTCATGTTTTTAGTCAGTTATCTCGGTCCGACCCTGAATACCCAGCCGTAATACAACATCATCCACTATGGTTTGTTTTCATAAAATATAACAACTCTTCCGCCATATGGTTCCCCACCCAAAAAATTATCATGCGAGCGCCAAAGCCCTTTTTCAAACATTATTGAATTTGATCCATCATTTTCTTTGGTCCATTTTTTTAAATCACCGGCCGCATATCCAGCCCTATTGGAATCTAAAATAAAGCGTACCAATTCTTCTTGTTTCATGTTTTTCCTCTACTCAATTATCTGATGATGGATAGCCACTTAGAAAGATTAACCTTTGAACATCTGCTTCAAGTCGGATGCTAAAATTCCATCCTCTCCTAACCGGGCCTGGAAATGTTTATTAAATCCTCTGTGTGTTTCAATTGTTCTGTTGTTTAGTGAAACCTTCCATATGGTTTCAAAATCCTGGTATACAGCGATATAAATATGATTAGTTTGAGGCTGAAAAATCATGGAGCATTGTGTTGAGAAGTCTTTCTCTCCTAAGGAAACTTTTTTCAAAAGTTCGAATCCCTTGTCAACACTGAATGCGTTCATATTCTCCATAATGTGGTCATAAGCTGTTATATATCTATCAGCACCAGCACCTACAGCCTCCTTATAGAACTTGCCGATCAAACCATGATTGGAAAAATTGGACATGACAATAAATTCGTTTTCAATATGGGTTATGAAGTTTTCATTGTTGTCCGTTTCTGTGATGATGGCGTTTCCTTTTAGATCGGCAAACAAATTGTGTATTGATGGACCAATAAACTGAATCCATTGTTTGTCTTTTATGTTTTTCTCAATCTGGTCGACACTGGAATATCTTGATATGGTCTCATACTGATCATCAATATGAACTTCAGAGTTGCCTGCTTGTTTGTGCCCTTCAATATAAGGCTCAATTTCCTGGGAAGCACAAAAAAGCCCTTTACTGTTTATTCCACAGGTTTTAGCAAAATAGTCTTTATACTCAGGATCATCAACAGTTTGGTCATATAAAAATGACAGGTGGAATATATTCATTCCCATATTGGATTCGATCAAAAATTTTAAAGGAATGGAAAAATAATCAAAATTCATACCATAAAAAATCTGAGGGCCGTATAGCGCAAAACTGGTACATGCATAGGCCGATGAAGAATAACCGATAATCATCAGCAGTATAAGAACAGGGACTTTAAATTTCATTTTGTTTCCAATTAAATAATTTTATCGATGTTGAAATTGAAATCTGCGGTTTACCGCACGTCAGCATTTCACTTGTTGGGATTAAGTATCATATCCACGTAATTTCTTTTGTCTGTTATCAAGTAATAGATTGAGGGTCAATATCAAACCGCTGTCTGGAACATCTTTGAATATATTTGGCTCCAATATAAAAGAATAAAGCCGTCGCAACACCCATAACATGGCTGACAGGCATTATAACAAATGGCTGATGTCCCCAATAGGGCAATACTGAAGTATTGCCATACAGTTCTATAGCTATCAATAGTGTAAAAGTGTTTCTGTAAATTCATTTTCCAGCAGACCAGCAGGCTTTGTTGCATTTTTTTAAGTCTGATACTGAAAGATTGATAAAAAGCACAATAAAAAAAGCCTGACCCGTTCCTCCAAAGCCGAAGTCCGAAAGTTGAGTAAAATGGTGAACGGCTGTTTGAAAAATCAATAAAAACAAATGGTTCAAAGTCGCCGTCACGGCAGATTGAACCATCATCCACACCAGTGAAAAATCAAGCCGCAAAAGGCTCTTCAGATCTTGCATAAAGCCCCTGGGTATGCTATTTAAGTTCAAATTCGCCACCTTGTGCGCCCGTAGCTCAGCTGGATAGAGCGCTGGACTTCGAATCCATAGGTCGGGGGTTCGAATCCCTCCGGGCGCGCCACTCATATCAAGGGTTCTTGGGAAAATTTCTTAAGAATCCTTTTTTTATCAGGGTATTTTAATGATGGAATACATACTGGATATAATAAAAGAGTACCAGGGGGTGATGGCTGTTTTTTCGGTATTTTCCTTTGTTGCCTTTGTGTCCGGTGTTGCGCTGGTTCCCTGGATTGTGTGCAGGATGCCGGAAGATTATTTCATTGAACCGCTCCAAAAAAAACAAAGGCAGGAATCGATATTGTTCCGGGTTGTGGCAAGTATCGCAAAAAATGCAGCCGGGGCCGGATTGATCTTGCTGGGGTTTGTGCTGTTGTTCATACCGGGACAGGGGCTTATCACCATTTTTTTCGGCGTGGTGCTCATGGATTTTCCTGGAAAGAAAAAAGCAGAGCAGTGGCTTCTCGGCCTGGAAAAAGTGCAGGCCTCCTTGAATTGGATCCGAAGGAAAAACCGGGTGCGCCCTTTTCGGTTCAAGGGTTTCTGAGTGTTGTCCCCATTGTCTGGAAGAGGATGACAAAAAAAGAAGAAAATTTTTGTGTTAAAAACAACCCACAGAGTATACGATTTGGATGGCGGCTTATGGGCGGTCTTTTTTTAAAGATTTAAGGGAGAATTTCCGGACAGGGATAGAAAAAATGGCAGGCACGAGGTTGAATCCAAAAGGCAGGGTCATTAGGATTGCGGGACTTGTTTGCGGTATGGTGTTGGCTGTCCTGTGGGCGGGTATTGTTTTTCTGGAAACAGACACCTGCAGAAAGCTTCTCTTGGGCTTTGTCAATCAAGCCATTCCCGGCCATGTTTCCCTCGAAAAACTGGATGTGGACATGTTCGCTGGCCGGGTTTTGCTTGGGGGGATTCTTCTTGAGGGGCCTGACAAAAAAAGGCTGGTCCGTGCAGGGGAACTGGAAGTTCATCTATCCTGGGCCCGGCTGCTTGCAGGAGAAGTGTGTTTGCCATCGGTTCGTGTCAATTCCTTTGGGGTGGATCTTCAGATACAAGAAGACGGGTCTGTGGATCTTGTGTCAGCCGTTGTGCCTGACAACCCGTCTTCACCGGAAACCCCATCCCATCCCCTTGGGTTCAATATCATTGTCACCGAGCTTGTTTTGGAAAAGGGAACCCTTGCATTCAAGATGCCTGGCAAAGACCTGGACCTCCGGGTCTCGGGGATGGATGTCCGGGTATCAGATGTTGACCTGTTGAACACATCCGCCCGGATTGGGGCAAAATTTGAGGCCGGGAATCTTACCTCCCAGGGACAATCCTTCCGGATCAACCCCTCCCGCATCCAGACAGATTTCAGGGATGGCGGGTTTTTTGATATCCTTGTACAGGCCGACACAAGCGCGCTTGACCTTAGCATCCAGGGCAAAATCGAGGATGCATTCGGCCAGCCTTTTCTGGATATCCGCCTGGCATCCAACATCGGGCTGGAACCTTCAGCCGCGGCCGCAGGAATAAAGGGGCCCTTTCCCAAAGGAAAAATCAAGGCCGACCTGTCTGTCAATGGCAGGCTGGACAACCCGAATATGACGGCCGTTTTTTCAGGAGAAAAGATAAAATTTGAACAAGAGCTGTTCCGGGATGTCCTGATTCAATGGAAGATGGAAAATCGACGGATAACGGTGCTGCCCTCCCGGCTTTCTTCCGGTTTGGGCAATCTGTCCCTGGAAGGGGAGGTGGACCTTGCCAAGGCGTTTGCCGATGGGTTCCAAAAGCCCTTTGACCTGGACCGGATCTCCTATGGCGGAATTGCCGCCATGGATGGGGTGCCCTTTTCAGCCCTGGTAAAAATGGAGCCCAAAACCAAAGGCCGCCTGTCATCCCGGATCCGGTTCGGGGGCAGGGGGATTGATGTTGAAAAAATCAAGGCGGATCTGACGGCACAGGTCAGTGCCACAGGACTTTGGCTCCCCGGGATGAAAGCGCCGGCGGATGCCGATCTGCGGGCAGAGATCGGGCTGGACAAAAAAATCGCACACCTCCGCCACCTCCGCCTGACCGGGCCTGACCTGGTTCTGACCGGTCAGGGGCAGGTCGATATTTTTGCCATGGAAGTGGTGGGCAATCTTAATCTTGAAGCAGGGGATATGGGGGTGCTGGACGGGTTCGTCCCTGTGAATGCGAGGGGAAAATTGAAAGCTGCCGCAGCTGTCGACGGTCCTTTGGCCCGTCCGTCCGTTTCCCTGTCCGCTGTTGCCACAAACCTGGAAATCAATGGAACCTCTTTGGGGGAGATGGGTTTGGAGGCCGACCTTGAAAAAGACGGGCGGGTTCGCCTGGACAAGCTGTCACTAAAAAAAAGGAACTCTTTTTTCCAGGCCCGGGGATCAATAAATTTATGGGAAAAGAACGTTCTGGCAAAGGATCCAAAGATTCAATTGTCAGTGGCCGGAAACGCTGTTTTCCTGGAAGATTTTTTTCCCGACATGACTGGCCGCATCTCCCTTGACGGGCAGTTCAACGGACCCCTTTCAAATCCCGGGGGTGTTCTGAATGTTACGGGCCGTTCTTTAACGCTTCAGAAACAGGAAATTGACGGTTTTTCCCTAAAGACACGCCTGCAGGACCGGAGCGTGGAAATTGCCCGATTGGATATACAGGTGCGCCCCGGTGCCGTGGTCAGTGCCAAAGGTCAGACCCACCCTTTGGAGGAAACCTTTGATATGCGTGTGACGGCCCAGGATTTTGATCTGACCTGTGTGGATCTGTTGGGAAAAAGGGGAATGGACAGCGGCCGTCTGTCTGTGGACCTGACCGCCCGGGGCCGGTTTGATGATCCCCAGGTCAAGGGGCATATCTGTCTGAAAGAATTTGTCATTTCAAAGGAAAAACAAAAACCCATGGCCTTTGAGGTTGAATTTGCACACAGGCGCCTGGGGATAAAGGGGAATCTGGGACCGGACATGGAAGGAGAATATGATCTGGACACCAAGGCTTTTTCCCTGGCCCTGGACGCCCAAGACCTCAACCTGTCTCCCTATTTTTTATTGCTGGACAAGCCCGGGTTTACCGGTGCGGTGTCGGGTCAGGTCCGGGCAAAAGGACAGGCAGACCGGCTGGATCAGGTCCGGGCATCTGCCCGTTTTTCCAAGATCAAGGTTTTTCTTGAAAACAAGCCCTTTCTCTGGTCAAAAGAAGCAGACATATCCCTGGAAAACGGGCAATGGCGGCTTTTGCCCGCCCGGATTGATCTGCTGGAAAAAAGCAGCCTCACGCTCAAGGGGAATGGGGATCTTGAAGGCGGTCTTGATGTTGAGACCCGGGGAGATATCCCCCTGGAAATGATCACCTCTTTTTTGGGGAACATTGAATCTGCCACCGGCCTGATACAGGTGAGCGCTTTTCTCAAGGGTTCTGTTTCCGACCCCCTGTTCCAGGGAGATCTTTTGTTCAAGCAATTGGGAATGTCGGTGAACGGGCTGGAACAAAAATTCAAGAATATGGAAGGCCGCATTCAGTTTACCCCGGACAAAATTGAGATTCTGGCGTTCAAGGGGTATCTGGACCAGAGCCGATTTGATGTTGGGGGCAGGGTCAACATGCGCCAATGGCGTGCCGAAACATTTGATTTTAAGCTTGATGCCCAACAGCTGGCCCTGGATATCCCGGATCTGATGGAACTTCGTCTCAACTGCGGCCTGACCTTTTCCGGGACAGATCAGGCGTCTGCACTGGCCGGACAGATTGTACTGCTGGACGGCAAATATACCAAAGATGTCGAACTGAACCTCGTTGATGCGGCCACCCGGCGGACAAGGGAAATGACACCTCCCGGAGAAGAAAAACCATCGGATTTTCTAAAAACCATTGGCCTGAATATTGATATCACCCGGCGGGAGCCGCTGGTGGTTGACAACAACCTGGTCTTTCTTGAGGTGAGTCCGGACCTGACGATCCAGGGGACGGCGGCCGCCCCGGTCCTGGCCGGCCGTGCCCAGGTGGATTCCGGGCGTATCCATTTCCAGCGGGTTGAGTTTGACGTCAAAAAAGGGGTGATTGATTTTGTAAATCCCTATAAAATTGACCCCGTCATCGACATTGAAGGGGAAATGGAAATTCGGGTCTGGACCATCACCATGGGCGTTTCGGGAACCCCGGACAATCTGGACCTACAATTTTCTTCCATCCCGCCCGAGCAGCACGGGGATATTCTTTCATTGATTGCCTTTGGCAAGACTACCCGGGAGCTTCGGGCAGCCGAAGGCGGAGGGCGGTTTGCGCCGGAAGAAATTTTTGCCGGTATGGTGGCCGATTCCCTTCAGAAAAGTTTGAAAGATGCCACCGGACTGGAGCATCTGGAGATCAATGCGGAAGATAAGGAGGGCAAAGGTTCTCCGGGTGTCAAGGTGACGGTCGGAACCGATTTGTCCCGGCAGATGAGCGTCAAATACGGGGCTGATGTGAGAAACGGGGAAACGGTCCAGCGGGTGACCACCTATTATAAGTTGCTGGAGCATCTTTTGATGAGCGGGTATCAGGATACAGGGGGACGATTTGGCGGTGAACTCAAATACCGGCTGGAATTCAGGTGAGCCCATGAAGTGTATGGAGAACAACAGCGGGTCGAAAGTGGTTGAAATCCTGGTGATGTGTGTGGTCATCCTGGGTGTTGTCTTTGCCGGACCGGTATGGGGTGCAAAGGGGGACGACCCGGGGGAAAAAATATTGAAAATTGATATCCGGATCCTTGAAACAGGAACGGATACCCGGTTCTGGGAGTCTGTTGCCAGGGACCTGATCCAGGTCAGGCCCGGTGATGTGTATGGTCCTGGTCTGCTGGAACAGGCCATTGCCCGTCTTTCCGATTCAGCTGTTTTTCAGTCCATCCACGTACCGGACCCCGTGAAGACCCTTCGGGGGGTGGAAATTGTATTTGAGCTGGTTCCCTACAGCCGGATCAAGAATATCCGGATTTTTAATGCCTTTCCCGTGTTTGAGCGGGAGGTGATCAATGTGATGACCCTGTATCCCGGGGATGCCTATTCCAGGGAGCGTCTGGAAGAGCAGAAGATCCGGGTGATCACCCTGTTTCAAAAAAGGGGATTTATTGACCCCAAGGTTGATCTGTCCGCCCACAGGGAGGGGGAAGACGGAAACTATGTGGTATCTGTTCACATTGACAAGAAAGATTTTTTCAGGGTCAATCAGGTGGAGATAAAGGGGAACGTGCATTTTTCTTCAGCCCGGTTGAAGCTTCGAACCCAAACCTGGAAATCCGCTCTCCTGTTCGGCAGCGCCAGACGATTTGTCCAGAAGAACCTGGATGAGGATGTTAAAAATTTCATTGCATTTTACCGGGAAAAAGGGTTTGCCGATGTGGGCGTAAGGGCAGAGGCCGTGAAAAACCTGAAGACAAAAGAGGTGAATGTCACCTTTCATATTAATGAAGGTCCCCGGTACCGTATCGGCTTTGAGGGCAATGAAACATTTTGGGATTATACCCTGAACCAACAGATGACCCTGTCCAGGGATGGCAATAAAAACAATTTCGCCTTGGGGAAAAGCATTCGGAACCTGGAAGAAAAATATGCCCAGAAGGGGTATCCGGATGCAAATATACAGCCCCGGATAAAAGAGAAAACCCCATCCCAGCCCCTGGTGAAGCAGGTGATTCTTGACATTGATGAAGGAGATCAGTACCAGGTTTCCAAATTTCAGATAAGGGGCAACCATGCCCTTTCACACAATGAAATCTTTAAAAACATCCTGACCCGGGTATCCGGCCTCGGGAAGAGTGGCCTCTTTGTGTCCAAAACCCTTGATGAAGATATCAATGCTGTCCGGGCACGCTATTTGAGGGAAGGGTTTACCCAAATCAAAATTGACAAGCATGTCCGTGTTCTGGATGTTTCCGATCAGGGGCGGACAAGGATAAGGCCGGTGGAGATTGATCTGGTCATTGATGAAGGTGTTCAGACAAAAGTTGACACGGTCCGATTTGAGGGGTTGTCAATCTTGTCCCATGAAACAGCCCTGGATCTGGTATCCCTGAAACCGGGCCGCCCCTTTCGGGAGTATATGATTCAAAATGATGAAAACAGCCTCAAACAAAAAATTTCAGAACTGGGATATCCCCACAGCCAGGTGACCGGCATTAAAAAGAGTGAACCGGGCAAGGCAAAAATCGCCCTCACCTATGCCATTGATGAGGGCCCCTATACAAAGACCGGGCAGATTTATTATGTGGGAAATTTCAGGACAACCCCCCATACCCTAGCCAATGAAATGGAAGTCGTGCCGGGTGGTCCCCTTTCCCTTAAAAAATTGCTGGAGAGTCGGAGAAACATAATGG
>JAHIVS010000120.1 GCA_018816605.1 Pseudomonadota bacterium | reverse complement strand
CGGCCTCATTTTTCTGGGCGGCATGTTTTTCATGGTCGCGTTCTGGTTCAAGGGAAGTGTAAAAGGAGAAGAAGCTTCCCTGCATAAAAAAATTGGCATCACCGCTGAATCCATCTGGACCACCCTGTTCTCAAAACAGATCTTCTCTTTAATGAAAATAGTGCTTCTGGATATTGTGCTCCAGAGAAGGATACTCAAAGAGAGCGTCTCCCGCTGGTCCATGCACTCGCTTATCTTCACGGCAATCCTCCTGCGGTTCGGGTTAAGCCTGTTCACCGCAATCGGATTCTATTTTAATCCCGAAGGAAACTTGATGACAGCCCTTATGGATAAAAACCATTGGTTTACAGCCTTTTTCAATGATCTACTAGGGCTTTTTATCCTCCTTGGCATTGTCTGGGCCGTGGTGAAACGATTTATCCTCAAACCGGACCACGTGGTTTCCGAATACCAGGACACCATCGTCCTTGTGATACTGGGCGGCCTTGTTCTGCTGGGCTTTTTCCTTGAAGGCGTCAGAATTCTTCTAACCCAGGTTCCCCTGGACACAGCCGCCTGGTCCTTTGTCGGGGCCGCTCTCTCTTGCGTGCTTTCCTTCCTTCCCTTTGACTGGGAATCGGTCTATCCGGTGATCTGGTACGCCCATGGAATTGTGGCCGCAGGATTGATTGCCTATCTGCCCTTTGGAAAAATGCGGCATATCTTTAACACACCCCTGACCTATTTTATAGAAGCAATTGATGGAGTCAAAAACAAGAAACGGGTTTAATCGGAACCATAACGAAAAGGTGTTAAAAATGACCAGTGAAGAAAAAAACAGTGCTGACTCCCCCATTAATGAACTTTTGAATGAAAAACAGGAGCCAGCCCCTTTGGAACCGGAACCTGTAACCAAAGAAGCGGTCCGAAAAATAGACATACAAAAGCTTGATATGAAACGGCTGATCGAACTGGATGCCTGCACTCGCTGCGGGGAGTGCCTTTCCTGGTGCCCTGTTTATGACCAGGATTCCAAAGAAAACCTGATCCCCCGCCGGAAAATAATGGATTTTTTACGGATTGCCCGATCCCAGAACGGGTTTCTTGCCCGGATCATGGAAAGTGACAAAATCGGGGAGTCCTTAAAAAGGAAAATCGGGAAAATCTGCGGTTACGAGGAGATCACCCGGAAACAAATGGCCGAATTTGTCTCCAACCTCTATGAATGTTCCACCTGCGGTCAATGCGAAGTGGTCTGTCCGGCCCACATTGACACGGTGAACCTTTGGGAGGAACTCAGACGGCTGATTGTCCGGGCAGGCTATGGCCCCCTGGAGCCCCAGAAAGCCCTGCGCAAAAGCGTCATGACCTATGACAATCCATGGCAGCAGCCCAGGGCCGGACGGACCAAGTGGTCCCGCCGGGCAAAAAAAGAAAACCTGATTGCCGATGAACCCAGGGAGATTCAAAAAACAAAGGGAAAGGTACTGTTATTTTTCGGATGTACCGCCTCCTATGATGCCAATGTCAAACAGGTGGCCATCAACACCATCAATATTCTTGAGACCCTTGGCATTGATTACGGTGTGCTGGGCAAAGATGAAAAATGCTGCGGCAGCGTGCTTCTCAGAATGGGGGACCCGGAATACAAACGCCTGTTCAAAGAGAATCTAGACCAGTTTAACAGCCTTGGAATTGACACATTGATCAGTTCCTGCTCCGGCTGTTTTAAAACCATCATGCAGGATTATCCCAAAATAGGCAAATTGAACTTTGAAGTTCTGCACACGGTTGAATATCTGGCTCGTCTGGTAAAAAGCGGCAAACTGACCTTTCCCCATCCTGTTAACAAGACAATTACCTTCCATGATCCCTGCCATCTCGGCAGGGCCACAGGCGGATTTGATGCGCCACGGATGATCATCGAAGCCATCCCGGGTCTTTCCCTTGTCGAGATGCCCAGAAACAGGGCGTATTCAAGGTGCTGCGGTGCAGGAGGTGGCCTGAAAGCCGGTTTCCCCGACATCCAGGGACGTATGGCCCAAAGACGGATAAAAGAAGCAGAAGATACCGGGGCAACAGAACTGGCATCCTGCTGCCCGTTTTGTTACCAGGGCCTCCAGGTGGGAATCGGCGTGTCACAATCCGATATCGTCATGAAAGACCTTTCCGCCTATATTGCCCACTCCCTTCTGGGATACGACGTGTTTGAAAAGGCTGCCCAGGAGGCGGAAGATAAAAAGAGGGAAAAAGAAGCGGCCAAAATAAAAAAAGAGCTGGAGAAAGAGGAAAAAGAAGCAGAAAAGAGAAATACAGAATCGGCCGGCCTGACTAAATGAAGACCCGTGTCTTCATCGTAACCGGATTTCTGGGCGCCGGGAAAACCACTCTTTTGAAAAAAATTCTGGGAAGTTGCCTTGATTTGTCCAAAACCATCGTGCTGGTCAACGAGTTCGGCAAGGTCGGGATCGATGGTGAATTGATAAAAAGCACGGCGGCCGCCGATATTGTTGAACTCACCAGCGGCTGTATCTGCTGTTCACTGAAAACAGACATGATCCAGGCCCTTCAAATCCTGAAACATACCTATGCTCCGGAAAGGATTGTGATTGAAGCCACGGGGGTGGCAGATCCTCTTTCCATTATTGACGCCCTGAACGACAGGATGCTCTCCCCCTATTTTCAGCTGGAAAAAACCATAACCGTCGTTGACTGTGACTTCTGGGAAGC
The DNA here is from genome assembly GCA_018816605.1 of Pseudomonadota bacterium. The sequence continues at coordinate 1,238 of JAHIVS010000120.1, read as the reverse complement.
AAGGGATGCCTTTGGGACTGTTTTTAAAAGCCAGCTTGACCAGGCTGATATTCTTCTTATAAACAAGATTGATACCCTCTCTCCATCCCAAATTTCCGTGATATTAAATCAGATCCAGGCCCAGGCCGTAAAAGCAATGATCATCCCGACGCTTCACTGCAATATTGATCCTGACATTTTCTGGGCTGAATCAAAGTCAACCGCCCCGATGGGGGGGGCGGGTTCTTTTTTAAAACCCTATGACCCTGACACGGATCTCTATTCGACCGGAAGCGCCGGGAAAACAGCAACAGCAAAAGAAGCCGGGTTTGTCTCCTTCTCCTTTGAGACCTCACAGGTTTTCGATGAACACCTGTTTGTTGAATTTCTCGGCAATCTACCCCTGGAATTGTTCAGGATCAAGGGACCGGTGCGCTTTGCCCACAGCACAAAAATGCTCAACTATGTTGGGGGAAAATGCCAATGGCAGGACTGGCCGGATACAGCGGCAACCCGGCTTGCATTTATAGGGTGGACTGTGATAGAGGGGCTGGTGTTGGAAAAACTGAACCTGTGTCTAGTCAGAACAAAAACGTTTTAATGTGAGTTTTAAATAACAATGACCAAAACAAATACCCAGAGAACATTATCCCAGATCCAGGAAAAAATTGACCGGGGCGATGTGGTAATCTTAACGGCCCAGGAAATTTGTGACCGGGTTCGAAAGGGTGAAACCTTTGAACTGCGGGATATTGATGTGGTCACCACTGCCACAAGTGCTCTCATGAGCGGCACCTATGCCGTGCTTTCCTTTAAGGTGGCACCGCCGGATACCTTTACAAAGGCCAAAAATGTATGGATAAACAGGGTTCCCGCACAGGTGGGGCCCTGCCCCAATGAAAGAATCGGCATCCTTGATCTGATTGTTCTGGGAACGGCACGGAGTGTGGATGATCCCGGTTATGGCGCAGGACATTTGTTCAAGGACCTGGTCCTGGGCGAACAGGTCCGGGTGGACATTGAGACCGATGAAGGAAAAACTTTCACCACCTTTACCACGCTTAAACAAATTCCCCATGCCATGCTCCATGCCACAAGAAATGCGTTCAAGAATTATCTGGCCTTTGTTAATCCTGGAAAATCAGCTGTATCCACCATTTTTCATTCTGAGATGATGAAAGGTGATTATGAAGAAATGACCTTTTGCGGCTGTGGCGAATTAAATCCCCTTGAAAATGACCCTGAATTGAAAACCATCG
>JAHIVS010000011.1 GCA_018816605.1 Pseudomonadota bacterium | reverse complement strand
GCCTGTGCAGACCACGTCATTGTGTTCGCCGATACTGCCGTCTGCATTCACCCGGAATTTGGGAACCAGGAACAAAGAAATGCCCTTGGTCCCAGCAGGCGCCCCTTCGATTCTGGCCAATACCGGATGGATAATATTCTCGGTGATGTCCTGGTCTCCGCCGGAAATAAAAATTTTGTTGCCGACAATGGAAAAACTGCCATCCGCATTTCTCTTGGCAATCGAGGTAAGATTTCCCACATCGGATCCGGCTTCGGGCTCTGTCAGACACATGGTGCCCGCCCATTTGCCGGTATATAGATTTTTCAGATATTTTTGTTTTTGCTCCTGGGTTCCGAATTCTTCCACCAGTTTACCGGCACCGTGGGTGAGTCCCGGGTACATGAGAAAGGCACAATTGGCACCCGTAAACAATTCACCGGATGCCGTTGCCAAAACCTTGGGCATCCCCTGACCGCCGTATTCCGGATCATCACACATGGCAAGCCATTCTCCTTGGCAAAACAGCTCATAGGCCTTGTGAAAGGATTCCGGTACGGTCACCTTTCCATTGCTGAGGGTACACCCCTGCTCATCTCCTTCCTTGTTGGCGGGCAACAGCTCTTTTACCGCCAAATTCCTGGCTTCGACAACCACCATGTCCATGGTTTTTTTGTTGAATTCCGCGAACACTTCATGGGCTGCCAGGTCTGAAGCGGACAGCATCTCATGGAGAACAAACTCCTGATCCCGTCTGTCTGCAATTGATTGTGCCATTGTCTTTCTCCTCATATTAATTAAACTACCGGTTGTAAAATGCCTAATTTAAAATTCCATTGGTAAACATGTCAAAAATCATGGAAAGCCTATTTTTCAATCCCTGCTCATCTTCATCCCGGAACAGGGATGCCCATGCGGCAGAATGGACAATATCACTGAAGAGGAATGCCATATCTTCCGAAGGGTAGGATTTGAATTTGCCCTGCGCAATGCCCTGGTCAAAAATATTCTGGAACAGCCTTACCATTTTTTCATGGAGCGTATTGACACGTTCATTGAGCTTGGGCATGGCCACTGCATCAATATTGCTCCGCTCGGAAATATAAATCCGGACCACCTCCTGGTTCGCCCTGTAAAAAGCGGCCTGGGCAAACAAAGAGGATTTGAGTTTGTCGCACACCCCGATTTTCGGGTTCTGACTAATCTCAAACAATATATGCCCAAGCTCCCGGACCCGGTTGATAACCAGCTCATGGTACATTTCTTTTTTTCCGGGAAAATATTTATATATGGTACCCAAAGGATATTGGGATGCCTTGCTGATCTTGGCCATGGTGGTGCTGTGAAACCCCCTGGCTGCAAATATCTCCAGGGCGCTTTCCAGAATTTCCCTTCTTTTCCTTGCATCATCCCGTTCTTTTCTGGTTAGCATCCCCCTGGGCCTCTTAATAAATGTTTCATTTATAGAATTTATATTCTATAAATAGAAGTTTTATTTTTGTCAAGAAAATTTTCCGGGCAGCGAAATATCCAAACCCCCCGTTCCTTTGCCATTTGCCGGATTCTATTTGCATTCCCCGACACTTTTTACTTGACACGCAAAAAACAGACGACTAAGAACAATAACATTGTTTTACCATGTTGTTTTTTTTTAACCTAACTCATTGGAGAGAAATTTTATGAAAACCCTGTTTAAACTCAGTGTAATTCCGGTTATCTTTTCTTTATGCCTAGTTTGTTCTGCCTTTGCCGCAGGACCCATTGTGGGAAAATGGAAAACCATTGATGATGAAACCAATGAGGTGAAATCCATTGTGGAAATTTTTGAAAAAGACGGTAAATTTTATGGTAAAATAGTGGAACTCTTTCTCAAGCCGGATGCCAATCAGAATCCCACCTGCGATAAATGCGATGCAGCTGATCCCAGAAAAGACCAGCCCACCCTGGGAATGGAAATTATCCAGGGAATGCAGCCCAATGGCGATGCCTATTCATGGGGAACCATCCTGGACCCCAAAAAAGGCAAGGAATATAAATGCAAACTCTGGAGAGAAGGCAAGGAACTCAAGGTCCAGGGAAGCTTTTTGTTCATCTCCCGCACCCAGACCTGGCACCTGGTTGAATAAAAAAGCCTGACCACAGATCCTAGGATTGCCGGGTGTAAAACCGATG
>JAHIVS010000119.1 GCA_018816605.1 Pseudomonadota bacterium | reverse complement strand
TTCTAAAGGATAAACACAGGACCATTGATTTTTCCTCCCGCATCACCTCTTCCACCCTGGTGCTGGCATCCCGGGCAGATGAGGTGATTGCTCCCAAGAATACCACAGCCCTCTACGAGAGCCTGACCTGCCCAAAATCCATGGTGTATATTGACGGTGCCGGCCACAATACCATTTCCGGGTTTGATGATTACCATGGGGCGGTGAAACTGTTCCTTGAAAAAGGATTCGGGGAAAAATAAAAAAAAAGCTGTTTACCAAAAGCGTTTCAGGGCAGGTATTTTAAATCAGATCCAATGGGTTGATAGACCGCCCTTTTCTATAGCAGGGTGAGAAGGTAAAACACAACAATGGTGGCGATCAGCCAGAAAATGGCTTTGGCTGCCCCCAGGTCAAGGGAGTTGCAATCAATATGAAAGCGAATATCTCCGTTGCTGATCTGTCGCTCTGAGTCCTCGGGTGTAAAAAAATAAACCAACACATGAAATATTTTGTTGAAGCGTTTTTTCATTTTTTTTCCTCTGATCCAATGGGATATGTAAAACCAGGCAAACAATACCCGATTGATTTTCTTTGTGTTGAAAATATAAAGCGGGTTTGATATTAAGTAAAATTAAAACAATTAATCCTTTGACTAAGAGATACTAATGCTTCCCGATCTGAACCGCCTCAAGGTGTTTTATTTTGTCTTTGCCCTTAAAAGCGTTGCAATGGCTGGCAAGGAGCTTCATATAACAGCCTCTGCCGTGAGCCAGGCCCTGACAAAACTGGAGGCCGAGCTCAGGGTGCTGTTGTTTACACGCCTTCACAGAAAACTGGTTCCCACCTCGGCCGGCAAGGCATTGTTTCAGATTGTCGCCCCTTTTATCAGGGATCTTGAAACCGGGATTGAGAAAATGATTCAGGCCAAACAGGTGCCCTCTGGCATGCTGCGGATCGGTTCGCCCATCGAGTTCGGGAAATCCTATTTTCCGGGCATCTTTGCCGCCTTTCGCAAAACCTATCCAGAGGTGGTCTTTACCATGAAGCTGGGAGATCCCACTGAAATTTTTTCCATGATCAACAGCGGAGAACTGGATTTCGGCCTTGTGGATATTTTTTTAACCCGGGACAAGAAATTTTCAGATCTCGGGGTTTTCAGCAGCGAGCCCCTGATCGAGGAGCGGGTTATTCTTGCCTGTTCCAAGGTGTATTATGACCGGGAAATCAAAGGGGACCATTCATTTGAAAATCTGGTCACCAAAGAGTTTATCTCCTACCAGAAAACATCTTTGACCCTTCGCAACTGGTTTAAGTATCATTTTAACCGGTTCTCCATCGGATTGAACCGGGTCATGACCGTGGACAGCCATCAGGCGGTCATCAACGGGATACTCAACCACCTGGGCATGGGGGTTATTGCCGCCCATATCGTGGGGGCGGCCATTGACAGCGGTCAGATCATACCCGTGGCCACCTCCAAAGAAGACGTCATTAACAAAATTTCCCTGGTCCAGCTCCAGGACAAGGTGCCGAGCCTTACGGAAAAGACCTTTATCCGCTTCTTAAAGGCGGATATCAAATCTTCGGACTGGACCACCCAGTTGCTGGACCAATCCTGATCCTGGGTGCAGTCAAACCGGGACGTAGATGAGGGCATATTTCCAGGACGATTCACCTGTTCTCCGTGCGTTCCCGGGGCCTGGCTTCAACTTCCGTTAATGGCCCAAGCAAATCTGAGAGTTGACCCGTGACACAGAATGGTGAACACGCCAAAAACAGAAAACAACGTTTGATTTGGATGCAGAACTGTCTTGACATTGGGGGTCACTATACTCATTATGAACCTGTTGCTCAAAAAGCAATCCCTAGTACAGATGAAAATAAGGGAGATTGTTAACCCCAAAAAACGAAAATGGATCAGACCACTATTTGATTTTTGCGCAATAAGAACTCAACGAGCCAAATGAACCTGACAAGCCGCTTATTTTGGGGTGTTGCGGCTAAAATAAAGATAAGGAGCGATTAGTGGAAGAGTATCGACTTTTAATAGATCTTCATAAAAATGCAAACCGCCAGGGTCCAGGAGGAGATGCAGAGACGGAAAAGGCTGTTCGCCTGGCCATGATTGATCGGGCTGAGCCACTGAAGATAGCTGATATAGGATGCGGTACGGGGGCATCGACCCTGATGCTTGCGCGTCTATTGAATGCCCAGTTTACAGCAGTGGACTTCCTTCAGGACTTTCTTGAAGTACTTGAGGGAAGGGCCAAAAATATGGGGCTTTCTGATAAGATCACGACGCTTGCCTGTTCAATGGACAATCTTCCATTCAAGGATGAGGAGTATGATGTTATCTGGTCTGAGGGTGCGATATACAATATTGGCTTTGAAAAAGGCGTAACAGACTGGAGACGCTATCTGAAAGTAGGTGGCCTGCTGGTTGTTTCTGAAATCATTTGGATTACCGGTTCCCGTCCCTCGGAACTTCAGAATCATTGGGAGGGCGAGTATTCCGAAATAGACATCGCCTCGTCAAAGATAAGCATACTGGAGAAGAAAGGCTATTCTCCGATCGGCTATTTTGTTCTACCAGAGCATTGTTGGCTGGATAATTATTATCGACCAATGCAGGACAGTTTCATGGATTTCCTCAGCCGGAACGACAATAGCAAAGAAGCACGGGCAATCGTTGAAGCGGAAAATCGAGAAATTGAATTGTATGAGAAATATAGTGCTCACTACAGCTATGGTGTCTATATCGCAAGAAAGGTGGATTAGCGTGAGCCCTGGTCAATAAGGTCAGTTTCTGTGGCCCCAGGAAAGGGGAATATATATCTTCTTGCACGGGTGACACCTCCCCAGGCAATAATCAGGTTTGCTTTGTTTTGATTGAAGAGGGTCGAACAATCGGCAGTCTGTTTACTGCGAATAGTGCCAATCAGCAATATCCTTTTTGAGAAAAGATTCAGGTGTATGGGGATAGCAACCTTAACCTGGACAAAGTTTTTGACGAACTCGATCCCATATTGGGCTCAGAGAGATCCCGAAAAAATGAAGAATTATGGCAAGCCTGGGCTTCCGTCAGGAATCTTTTGAGCAAGAGATGCAATACACGCCGGGGAAGCTGCGGATAGGTAGGTGACAAAAAAAATGCAGCAGAAACAAGGGCTGATTCGGAAGGAATTTTTGTAACGGCCCCACCGGGGGATAAGGCGTAATAAACCAGAAAACACAAAAAAAAGGTGTGTGACAATTTGAATTGTGGTCCTAACCAGCGCTTGCAAAAAAAAGATGGAGCGATGGTTATACTGGGAATGTTGAATAGCCTAATATAAAGACGTGCCTTGCATTTGATACACATAAGGAGGTGTTACCATGAACAGAAATATTATGCTCATCCTTGCATTGGTTCTTGCCGGCGCTTCAGGCTGGCACCTGTTTTCCGATCCTGTTCCAGAAATCCGAAACCCCTCCCCTTTGGGGACAAGCATCGTTTGTTTCGGCGACAGTCTGACCTATGGCACCGGCGCTTCTGTCGGGATGGATTATCCTTCGAGGCTTTCAGAAATGCTCGGAGAACCGGTGGTAAATGCCGGAGTTCCCGGTGATACCACCGGGGCGGCACTGAGGCGGTTGGACGCGGATGTGCTTGAAGCGGACCCGAGAATTGTGCTGATTACTTTGGGCGGCAACGATCTGAAAAACGGGGTGGCAAAGGAAGTGGCATTCGGCAACCTTCGGCAGATTACGGAAGCCATTCAGGCCAAAGGTGCCCTGGTCGTACTCGGAGGCATTGATTTTCCAATCAGGGGGAGGGAGTTCGCCAGGGCGTAT
>JAHIVS010000118.1 GCA_018816605.1 Pseudomonadota bacterium | reverse complement strand
GGAGGGTTTGGTTCATTTTTTTTCGAAATTTAACACTGGGCGCTGTCACAATTCTTGAAAAACCGTGTGACTTTGATACCTTTGTTGATGCCATAAGACAAGCCTACGAGAAACGAATGATAAAGAGATTTGAACACGATCAGCTGGTGATCCGGGAAATACAGGAGTTGGCACTGGGCCAATCTCCTTTGGGAATATTAAGGGCATTGTCCAAAATGGAGAAAGACGAAAAATAATCGTTATCCGGCTCAAAAAAACAGGTTGGGCGCCTTATGGTTCAACTGGATTTTTTTCTGATGGAGTTGATTTTGGCAGCAATCTCTTCGGGCGTAAACGGCGTAACCACAAACTCCGCAGCCCCGGTTTTCATGGCCTCGTTAAACATTTTGTTGGATATATCCGGTGTCAAAACCATAAAGGGGATGCGTTTGAGGGTTGAATGACCGACAACCGCTCTCAACAATTCCAGTCCGTTTACCTTGGGCATGTCCAGATCGGAGATGATAAGATCCACCGAATGCTCCATCATGGCATCCAGGGCATCTTTGCCATCAACTGCCTCGACAATATGATCCACTCCCAGGCGCATCAATGATTTGCGCAGCAGTCTGCGCATGAATCCGGAATCGTCCACTATCAATACCCCAAAAGAAGGATCCGTCATCTTAATCCTTGAAGCCTGGAATCCCAGGTTATTGTTTGTCCCGGCTTGCCCGAAACTGATAAAACAGGAAAACTTGGCTACAGGCAACCAGGAAAAAATGAGGCCGAAAAATTGTTCTCCAAAAGAATACCATCCGCACAAATATTGTCAAGGGTCCAAACCACTCTTGAATTCCAAACATGATCCGGTTGAAACATATTGAAAAAAAAAGCCTTTGCTTTTATCATTGGAAAAAAGAATCCTGAATGCATGATTTTTTAACCCGAGCAGAGGAAATGGTCATGGTGGTCGGTGTCGGAACAATCAAATTCAAACTATATGGTGTCGGTTCTCTGAAGGAAAAACGCAGTATCGTTAAAGCCATTGTCAGCCGGCTCAAAAATAAGTTTAATATTTCCATTGCGGAAACAGACTTCAATGACAGCCATTTGTGGGCTCAAATTGGATTTTCCATCGTTGGCAACGATTCAAGGGTGGTGAATTCAAAACTGGACAAGGTGTTTAATTTGGCAGATGACTTGGGCCTTGCACAAATGATAGACACACAAATGGAAATCCTCCATCTATAACTCCGAACCCATCTGCATCTATATGGGATCTTTCTGGATTTCCCCCATGGCCGGGTGGGTTGCCAATGAATGCAAAAATTGCCGGGTGTGTTTGTTCATCTTGGATTTGAACAGCTCAACCACCTGCTGCATCACCACATATCCCAGTTTAAAATCCTGCTCAAACAACTGGATCATCTGATCGGACGAAAGGGTAATTACCGTACATTCTTCTGCGCAAATGGCGGTAAAGGTGGCCAGAGAATCTCCCATAAGGGCCGAAACCCCGAAGGTCTGGCCCGGAGACAATTCATCCAGGGTCAAGGCCTTTCCCGAAGCAGATCTGCAATTTGAAAATATTTTTCCGGTGACCAGCATATAAATGAGATGCAGCTTTTGGTCCTGCCTTACCAGGATCGCCTCTTCATCAAAGGTCTCCAATTGTGCAATCCCACCAATTTTTTCAAGAATGTCGTCGGACAGGTCTTGTAAAAAATGAATTTTTTTAAGTATATCAATTCCAACCATTATATCTTCACCTTAAATTATTCTAATATGCCGGTGTTAATTGTTCAATGTCATCAATGCGATGATTCAATTCCGGATGCATGTCCAGGGTTTTAATGATCATTCTCGCCCGGACATCCATGGTTTTTTTGTATTGTCCGGCCACACCCACCATCATGTAATAGGCAAGTTCCGGATGGGTTTCAAACAATTCAATCATGCGGGGGCCGTACAGGGTAATCACCTCACAGGGCTCCAGGCAGACCGCCGCATAGGAGGCTTTGGAGCCTTTGAGAAGGGCGGATGATCCAAATGACTGACCGGACTGAAGATTGTCCAGGATCACATCCACATCCGGATTCAAGGCGACTTTCAAGGCAACCTGCCCCATGATCAGCATATAATAGATGTCAATGGGATCCCCCACCGTAAACAATTGGGTATTAACACCATAGATGCTCAGCTGGGCCTCCTGACTGAGAATGGCAAGCAGGTGATCCGGCACCTTCCTGAGCATGTTGATTCGTTTTAAATCTTCTATTTTTACCATGGGTATGTCCTGTTGCTCGGTTAATTTAAATCAGGTTAAAATAAAAATCAGGAGAATAAAGGAAACGGCAGCCGCTGCTCCTATACCAAGGGGCAGGGTTCCTTCGGAAAAATCATTATAAAGCCTTTCTTTCTTTATTTCCAGGCGCTTCCCCCGGTAACCCAGGAGCAGCCAGAGATTGACAGAAACAAACAGGGCAATATTGACAGCCGCCCTGCAGAAAAAAGAGGAAACACCTTTAACAGACCGGATTAAAACCCATTCCGAAATCCGATTCAATGAATTTAAGCCCTTATCCATTAGTTTATAGGCAAACCGGCCAAACATCCGATAGGTCCAGTCAACATCGATATTTTTACTTCTGACCTCGGGAACATAGTAACCCGAAAGGATCAGCAGGGTAAACGCCAGTGCTCCGAATAAAAGAAGCTGTAATTGTCCCACCACATGGGCCCCTGTGTAGGGCACATAATGAACGGGAAAGGGAAGCATGTTGTACAAGGGTTTATAAAACACCCCCAAACCAACACACAAGGAGGCTGCAATCCCCATGGCAATCAACATGTTTAAGGGGGGTTCCTTGGCACGGATGCCGGAATCATGGCCAAAGAAGGTAAAGAAGGGCACTTTGATTCCGGCATGGTCAACCACACCCGTGGAGGCAAACTGAAGGATCAGCCAGACGATAAACAATTGCTCATATCCCGATG
>JAHIVS010000117.1 GCA_018816605.1 Pseudomonadota bacterium | reverse complement strand
ATCTGTTTTTATGGGTGCTTCCCATTGGTGCCCTGGGAATTCTTCCCTTTGTGGAATTTTCAGACAAGCCCCCCATGGCATGGGCAGCCCTTTTCGCCATCTCCTTTGTTTCCACCTTTCTTGCAAACTTTTGCTATTACCAGGGACTGAAATCGTTAGAAGCGGGGAAAGCCTCGATTGTCGCGACATTGGAACCGGTGGTGGCTGCTGCAACCGCCTATGTTTTCCTGGGAGAGTATTTCACATTAATGGGGTATATGGGTGCGGGCTTGATCCTTGTGGCAGTGATCGCAACCATTTATGAACAATAGTACCAAAAAAAGCTAAGTTCCAAGGAGCTTAAGTTGAAACTCATCCTTCCATATTTTAAAAAGAACTGGCACAAAATTTTGACAGGGATTCTGTGCATCATTGCCGTGGACATGGCCCAGCTCGTTATTCCCCAGATTATCAAAACGGCCGTGGATACCCTGGCCGCAAGTCAAATCGACCGATATATCCTGGTGAAGCAATGCCTGCTCATTGTGGGACTTGGACTTGCCATGGCCATTTTAAGATACGCCTGGCGAATATTGCTCATGGGAAGTGCCAGGGATGTGGAAAAAGGAATCCGGGACGATCTGTTTGGCCATATTTTGAAACTTGACATGTCCTATTTTGACCGGATGAAAACAGGGGATATCATGGCCCATGCCACATCTGATATCTCCCATGTGCGCATGGCCTTTGGCTTCGGCCTCATCGTTCTGGTGGATACCCTGCTTTTGGGTGGAACCACCATCGGGATCATGATCTGGATCGATCCGAAGCTGACGGCCCTGGCCATGATCCCCATGCCCTTTCTCATCCTTTTTACCCGGCATTTGGGCAGGAAAATGCACACGCTTCATCGAACCGCCCAGGAATCCTTTTCCCTGCTCACCGAGCAGATCCGGGAGAGTTTTTTCGGTATCCGGGTGATCAAGGTGTTTAACTTTGAGCAACCCATTCAACAAAAAGTCGATCAGGCATCAAGTGATTATTTTAAGAAAAACCTGAAACGGGCCTTTGTCAGTGCCCTGCTCCGCCCCATGCTGGGCCTTTTCTTTAATCTCTCCTCCCTGATCATTCTCTTCTACGGCGGATTTCTGGTCTTGGAACAGCGCCTGACACCTGGAGAACTGGTGGCCTTTCTCCAATACATGGGAGTGCTGGCCTGGCCCATCATTGCCATTGGCTGGATGACCAATCTATTTCAACGGGGCATGGCCTCCCTGAAACGAATCAACGAACTTTTAGATGCCAAACCCTCGGTACGATCCTTGGATTCCCCTGTCCGCCCCGCCACCATCAAGGGCAGGATCCGGTTTCAAAATGCCGGATTTTCCCATGACCCGCAAACGCCTGTGCTCGCCAATATCACCATGGATATCCCGGCCGGAACCCGGGTGGGAATCACAGGACCGCCCGGCAGCGGCAAAACAAGTCTTGTCCAATTGATCCCCAGGCTTTACAACCTGACTTCCGGCAGTCTTTTCATTGATGAGAATGAAATTTCCTGCCTGGACCCGGATCATCTGAGAAATCACATCGCCTTCATGCCCCAGGAAGCCTTCCTTTTTTCAGCCAGTCTTAGGGAAAATATCCTTTTGGGAAGGGATATTGATGAAACCAGGATAGAACAAATCATCCAGGCCTGCGACCTTACCGCCACCATCAAGGACATGCCCCAGGGACTTGACACCCTGGTGGGCGAACGGGGGGTAACCTTGTCCGGAGGCCAGAAACAACGGGTGGCCATGGCCCGCACCCTGATCATGGACAAACCGATCATCCTGATGGATGACCCGGTAAGCCAGCTGGATACCCACACCGCCCACACCATTATTGCACGGCTTGGCCGCATGAACCCAAAAGCCACCTTTATTATCATTTCCCATCGACTGTCCGCCCTGGCGGCCTGCGATTGGATCTACGTTCTGGACAAGGGCCGTATTGCCGGACAGGGCCGCCACCTGGACCTGATTGACACCAACCAATTTTACCAGGATTCTTTCCGGGTCCAGCAGTTTGAGGAGGGCCGATGACAAGGGACCCCCAAACCGAAACCCCTTTGGAAGAAAAGCAGATCCGCCTGGACAACCTCACCCTGGCAAAGGCGATCTGGCCGTTTATCCGGCCCTATGCCTGGATGCTTTGTTTGACAACCCTTCTGGTCTTTGCCGTTACCTTTTTTGAACTGCTCATGCCCCTGTTAACCCAGAAGGCCTTTGACGGATTTATCCTGCCCGTAAATCCCGGTGCCGGAGTGGATCTTGCGGGGATGAAAATCACTTCATTTACCCGGTTCTGCCTGATTTTTGCCGGAATTACCATTTTAGCCTTCATCATTGATGTTTGCCAGAGCATTTTCATGGAATACACCGGTCAAAAAATCATATTGGGCCTGCGATGCGCCCTGTTCGCCCATATGACAGGGCTGCCGGTCTCCTATTATGACAAAAATTCCAGTGGCCGCCTGGTATCCCGGGTGGCCGGTGATATTGAAAACATGAACGAAATGTTCACCAGTGTCCTGGTCTTCATCTTTAAGGATTTAACACTTTTGGTGGGAATTCTCGGGGTGATGTTTTTTCTCAATGCCAGGATGACAGCCACCCTTTTTCTGATCGTTCCCGTGATCATCATCGGTGTTCTGGCCTTTTCAAAAATTTTGAGGACCGCCTTCAGAACCATCCGTCAAAAAATTGCAGAGATCAATCACAGTTTTTCAGAAGGTATCACCGGGGTCAAAATCATCCAGACCACCGCCACCAAGGGTCGGTTTCTGGAACGATTTAAACAGCTCAACCAGGACCATTTTACCGCAGCCATGTACCAGATTGAGATCTTTGCCATGTTCATGCCCTTTATCGGATTTTTAGGCGCTGTCAGCATTGCCCTCATCCTCTGGTCAGGCAGTTTTGCAGTCATGAACCATACCCTGACCCTGGGGGAACTGGTGGCCTTTTTGAGCTATATGAAACTTTTTTTCAGACCCTTACGGGATCTGTCTGAAAAATTCAATCTGCTCCAGAATGCCCTGGCCTCGGCCGAACGGATCATCTTTGTCCTGCAACAGCCCAAGGCCCGGAAACGAACCACCCGCACCCGCAGCCCCCTTAAAAAAATTGAAACCATACAATTTGAAAATATTAATTTTTCCTATACCCCCCATGAGCCGGTGCTCAAACAGATCAGTTTTTCCCTTGAAAAGGGAAAATCCATTGGAATTGTAGGGCAGACAGGCTCGGGCAAAAGCTCCATCATCAATCTTCTGACCGGATTCTACCGGCCCGATTCGGGAAGGATTCTGATCAACGGGGTTGCCCACAACTCCATGAACATCAAGGATATCAGAAGTCGAACGGCTCTTGTGATGCAGGATCCTGTCCTTTTTTCCGGAACGGTCAGGGAAAATATTACCCCCCAGGGAAATTTAACAACCGATGCCCTTCTTGAAACCGCCCTGGAAAAAGCCAATTGCCACTTTTTATTGGAAAAATTTGACGGACTTGACACCCCGATCAGGGAAGGCGGGCGCCCCCTTTCCTCAGGGGAAAAACAATTGGTCTGCATTGCCAGGGCCTTTGCCTTTGACCCGGACCTGATCATATTTGACGAAGCCACCTCCTACATGGATTCACAGTCAGAACAAAAAGTCCACGATGCCATGAAAAAGCTGATGAGGGGCAGGCTTTCCATCATCATTGCCCACAGGCTTTCCACCGTACGGGAATGTGACCGGATTTTGCTGCTTAAGGGAGGCCGTATCCGGGAGCAGGGCTCCCACGATGAGCTGGTCTTGCTTAAAGGGGAGTACCACCACCTGCTGGAAAAAGAGAAAATCTGATTCCCACTAGGACACCTTGGTATCGGCCGCCTCCTCAATGGAAAATCCTTTTCTGGTTTTTGCCTTGTACATGGCGGCATCGGCCAGTTTCACCAGGGAGTCGGCATCCAGGGGCTGATCCGGAGTGGAGGATGCAATGCCGATGCTGCAGGTAACATGGGTTTCTTGAACCGCTTTTTCAATGGCCTCGCACAATCGTTTGGCAACAATCATCCCCTGCTCCACACGACTTTCCGGCAAGATGATACAAAATTCGTCCCCCCCGTACCGGGCAGTGATCTCATTTTGT
>JAHIVS010000116.1 GCA_018816605.1 Pseudomonadota bacterium | reverse complement strand
TCCGATGAGCAGCAGCGCCAGGGGAAGTGCCATGCCGCTCAAGATGCCCAGGCTCCGCTCGGCAATCACCGGCAGGGGTAATTCCAGAAGGGAAAAACCAATACCGCCACAGGCCGATAAAATAACCGGATGCCCTATAATTCGCTTCAGGTTTGCCCTGACGGGTGCCCCTGTGCCGGAATGAATCTGGAGCACAGCCACTGCCAGTATGTTCTGGACGATCATGATAAATCCGGCAAAAATGGCACCGCTGGCGAGCCCAGCCTCGCCCAGGCTGTAAAAAACAACCGCAAGGCCGATATAACCCAGATTCCCATGGAACGAGCTCTGGATAAATGTTCCTTTCAAGGTGTCCGGCAGTCTTCCGGCAATTGCAACCCCCCAGGCGAGAAGGGTCATGGCAGCAATGCACACCAGGGTAATCATCAGTACTCGGCTGCTGAACTCGTCGTGGAAGGAGGCCGTGGAAACCGCCCGGAAAATCATGGCAGGGATGGCGATATAATAAACAATACGATTGGCCGGTCCGATGAAGGCTTCGGGAATAAAATGCCGTTTCCTGGCCAGCCAACCGGCTGCAATGATGATAAAAATGGGTAGAATAGTGGCTAATGTCTTCATAAATCCCGGTTCCCTTTAGTTTATATGGATTGACCATAAAATTTCTGGCGGTATATGCTGGGGCTTACGCCAACATATCGGGCAAACACTTTTCTAAAAAAACCAATGTCATCATACCCCACCTGGTTGGCGATTTCTTCAATTCCTGTTCTTTTTTTTTCAAGCATGTTTTTCGCCGCCTCCATCCGAAGCTTCTGCATATACACCAGGGGAGACTCGCCCGTTGCATTTTTAAACCTGCGTTTAAAGTTCCGAAGACTCATGCCAACCCGGGAGGCCACATCCTCCATGCAAAAATTTTGGGAAGCATGGGTTTCTATCCAGGTTTGGGCCGCGGCAATTTCTAAATCCCCATGTTTTTTCTGGGGATGAAATCCGGCAAAGGAAGGCTGAATATCCCGGCCCCGCTCCAGAAGCAGAATTTTTGCGCACCGGTTGGCAACTTTTGCCCCGCACTCCTGTTCAATCAAATACAGACACAAATCAATACCCGCACTCCCGCCCCCTGAACAAAAGACATTCCCGTCCCGGGTTAAAATTTTTTCAGAGTTTATTCGTACCCCGGGATAGCGCTTCCTGAAAAGGTCTGCATATCCCCAATGGGTGGTCGCGGTCCGCCCATTTAAAATTCCTGCCTCTGCCAGCAGAAAAACCCCGGTACACCCACCGGCGATTTGGGTGGCTCGTTCATGGTGACCTGCCACCCAATCCGTCAAAACTCCGGGGTAGGATCCCAGACTGGCGATATCATACCCGCTTGAAGGCACCAGGATCAAATCCGTGCTTTCAACTTGAAAAATGGATTTATCGGGTTTGATTTCAAGATACCGTGAATAGCGAATCGGTTTGCCATCAATGGAGACGATTTCAACATCAAAAAGCGGATTCACCGCAAACCCCTTGGATTTATCCCATGCAGCACCTGCCATTTTAAAAACATCGGCAAAAGAGACAATGCCCGACGGCAGAGATTGTTCAAGAACTAAAATCGATATTTTTTTCATATTGTCCTTTCTCCCTTGCCCGATCAACTATGCATAATGTCCTTTATGCCACTTTTCATCCAGGATTTCAAATTGTATATTTGGGGTCTGGGAAGAAAATCCGACCTGGGCAATGGAGGGAAAAAAACAATGGTTACACAACGGCAGATTGTCGAACAGGGACACAAACTTGGCTTTGAAGATGTGGGTTTTACATCCGCCGACCCCTTCAGGGACCATGAAAATCTATTGATTCAACTGGCCGACGAATACGACTGGGCCGACAAGGTGGGGCTTGACCTGAAAAACGGAGTGGATCCCTGTTCAATTTTGCCCACGGCCAAAACCATTATTGTTCTCATTGAACCCTATTTTAACAAATCCTACCCCGCCGCAATGGAAGCGCACTTCGGCCGGTGCTACCTGGATGATGACCGGGTGACCAAGGACGGGCTTGCCAAACGCATCAAAGCCTTCAGACAATTTTTAAGGGATGAGGGGATCGAGTCCCGGGTGCCGTTCAACCTGCCCCACCGGGTGGCCGCAGCCCGTGCAGGGCTGGGGACCTTTGGTAAAAATTGTCTTTTTTATTCGAACAAAGCGGTGGGGTGCGGGTCATGGACCCTTCCCATTGCCGTGGTCATTGACAAACATTTTTCCCCCGGCACCCCTTCGATTAAAACCGATTGTCCTTCCTGGTGCAAAAATGCCTGCATCGCGGCCTGCCCCACACATGCCCTCAAGGGAAACAGCAGAATTGACCCCAGAAAATGTATTTCCTATCTCACCTATTTTGGAGATAAAATCACCCCTCTGGCGCTGAGGGAACCCATGGGCATGTATATTTATGGCTGTGATCGCTGCCAGAATGTCTGTCCCCGAAATCAGCCCTGGCTGGCCCGTCAGCTGCCGGTCAATGAACGCGTGGCTGCCAAGGCAAAAGATTTTGACCTGCCCCTCCTGCTCCATATGGACAACGCCTATTTTGAAACCAAAATATGGCCCCATATGTTCTATATGGGCTCAGATACCATTTGGAAATGGAAAATGAACGTTGCCAGGGTCATGGGCAACAGCCGTGATGACGCCTATCTGCCGGACCTCGAACGTGCATTCACTGAAAACACCGATGCGCGGGTAAAAGGTATGGCGGCCTGGGCCATGGGACGTATCGGCAGCACAGATACCCGGTCTTTGCTGAAAAAATTTGCCAAAAACAACACGGGCACGGTATTCAAAGAAATAGAACTGGCCATCCAATCCTTAAAAAATAAAACCCCAGAACACGGGACAGATAAATGACAAAAAGGATATACCGGCTATTGCAGGAACGGCTCGACCTTTATTCCATGGGCTTTCCGCCAACCCAATCCGGCATTGAAATAAAAATATTAAAGTACTTGTTTACCGAACAGGATGCTGCCCTGTTTTTGGCACTTTCGCCGGCACTTGAATTCCCTGACGCTATTTCAGAGGGTCTCCATAAGCCCTTGGACAAAACCGCGGCCCATCTGGATCAAATGGCGGGAAACGGCCTGCTGTTCCGCCTGAAAAAAGGGACAATGCATCGATATGGTGCCATCCCCTTTGTCCATGGCCTGTTTGAATTTCAGGTCAATACATTGAAACCGGACCTGGCCCAAATGGGGCGGCAGATTTCATTGGATGGGGCCATTGAGATACTGAAAGACTGCAGGGAAGCGGGCCTGGTCACCCAGCCGGCAACGGCCCGGAACCCGTCCGGACTGTGCAATTGCTGTGGAGACTGCTGCGGGGTTCTGGGGGCCATTGGAAAACACCCGACACCGGCCGCCATGGTTTTCTCAAATCATATCGTTGCCATGACCGGAAATGAGTGCATCGGTTGCGGACTCTGTGTTACCACCTGCCCGGTTGACGTCCTGACCCTCATGGACAAACCGGACAAAGCGCTGCAGATACCGCCGGCAAGCATGGGCGAACAGATGATGGAAATGGCCAAAGGCAGGGGGATCATCTAAAAACAGTTCACACGGCACCGGTATGCGGAGGCCGATGGGGCCCCGAATGGCTTTCGTCCTGAAATCGCCTCTGAATCTCTTCAACCGCTTGTTTTTTTTGCCGGAGAACCTTTACGCAATCTACATTCAATTTTGTCCCTGAAAGTTTCTGAAGTTCATCCAGGGCCTGCGCATTTGTCCAGGCGTCCTTATATGGGCGCTTGCTGGTGAGCGCATCAAAGATATCGGCAACCGCAACAATCTGGGTTTCAATGGCGATTTCATTGTTTTTTAATTGGTTGGGGTATCCCAGGCCGTCAATGGTTTCATGGTGAGATTCCGATATGTTTCGCAGCAGATGGATATGTTCAAATGCTTCCAGCCCTATCTGGTCGGCAATGGTATCAATGATATCCCTTCCGATGGAAGAATGGGTTTTCATGACCTTCCATTCGGCATCATCTAATTTTGCAGGTTTGAGAAGGATATTATCCGGAATCCCTATTTTCCCGATGTCGTGGAGGGGGGCAAACAAAAACAGATGTTCAATGATTTCATCGGTTAACCCGGGTTCGCCTGACCTGGCAAGTTCCTGGGCAATAAGCCGGGAATACCGTGCCATTCTTTCCAGATGATTCCCGGTTTCAGGATCTTTGTAACTGACCAGGTTGAGGGCACTTTTAAAAGCCCCGACCATCATCCGGGTCGACTGGAGTTTATTGAGGATCAGGCTATTGATCAGTTGGGCATATAAATTCAGCTCAAGAAGAATTTTGTTGTCAAACCCATGGGGCTGATAGGAATTGAAGAACACAACGCCCAGAAAATCGTCTCCGTCAAACATGGGAACCGAGTAACTTGAATGATATCCCTGGTCCGCAATTTTCCGGGTATGCTCGTTTTCCCCATGGCTGAAAAGATCCAAATCGTTCACCAGCCTCGGCTTTTTTAATTTTTTAAGCTGGAGGAGAGAGGGGGCCTTTTCAATCTCACACCCATAAAATGAGAGGGGATTGTCCCGGCCGCTGTGGATAAAGGTAGTTAAACTTTCCATCCGGGCATCGTATAAAATCACGGAGATACGATCAATGACGTCCAGATGCTGCTTAAGTGCCCGGTGAATGATTTTGATTTTTTCCTCAAAGGAAACCGCATCATACAATCCGTCAAGCAATCCATTGCTCACAAAAATATCTTTCATTCTCCCCTCCATATCACGCTTTCCTAAGATGCGCCGTTTTTTCAGAGGCCATCCCGGAAAATTATAATAAAGCCGACAAAATAGTTGAAGAATCGTTCTTTTTGAGCAGATATCTATCCGTACAACACGCCATACAACATTACAAGAAAAATGACGACACGTTCACTTTTTTTTACGCGGAGAAAAAGGGATTTCGTCCCGCTCCAGGGAACAGATGGGGGGCATGCGAAAAACCGATCGGAATAAATAGGCCAGACGACAGGAACACACCCCCCACTGCCTGGGGTCCGGAAGAACCGATCTCTCCAAATTGTGCCCCGGACAGGGGATTTTCCTTGACGGACTCGGGCAAGAAGGATTACATTTAAGCCATTGAAATCAGATTCCAGGTTCTTTTTTGTAAAAGTGCGTCTGCAGTTTAAACCATTTTTTAAAAGAGGAGAAGAATTATGAGAATCCAACCCAAAAAAATCTTGTGCGCCATTGATTTTTCCGACTATTCCCACCATATTCTGTCCTACGGCAGGGCCCTGGCCACGGAATTTGGCGCCACGCTCTATGTATGTCATATTCTACCGGACATGGTGATGCTGTCCAGCCATGGCCAGGCCTATATTGCATCCAGCAAGCTGGCAGAAGAGCGACTGGAAAATGCAAAATCAGCCATTGGGGAGCTGATTAAAAAACATGGGTTAAATGCCCAGGCGATTGTATCCCAGGGACATGCGGCCGACGAGATTACACGGATCGTCGGAAAAAAAAATATTGAACTTGTCATTGCCGCCACCCACGGAGGCTCAGGAATAAAACGATTTTTAATCGGCTCTGTCACGGATCGCCTGGTCAAGACCCTTACCTGTCCGCTTCTGGTGCTCCACGCCCAGGAAAATCATCCCTCATTTCCGGATGTTTTCAGGGTACCCCTTAAACGAATTCTTGTGGGGTGCGATTTTTCTCCGGAGTCCGGGCTTGCCTTTGAATATGGACTGAGTTTGGCCCAGGAGTTCCAGGCTGAGCTTCATCTGGTCCATGTGATCAAACCGGAAAAGCATATTGAACTGACCACTTCGGATTATATGAAAATCCAGGAAGGGGATTTCCTGGGGTGGAACCGGTCTGATTTTTTGGCACTGCAGCAAAAAGCCACAGATGAAGAATGGGAGAGAAGAAACCGCTTCTTAAACCGGATCGAGCGCCAGCTGTCCCAGATGGTGCCCGAAGAAAGCCGCCATTGGTGCACACCGGTAACCGCCCTGCTCGAAGGCCAGGCCTATGCTGAATTGATCCAATATGCCCAGATAAAAAAAATAGATATGGTGGTGCTGGGGATCCATGGCCATAGCCTCCTAGAGCAATTTTTGGTGGGGTCAACCACAGACCGGGTCATCAGCCGGTCGACCTGTCCGGTTCTTGCCGTTCGCAAACCGGCCGGAATTTAAAAAGCCCATTCTCTTTCGACACCAAAGATGATAAGAATATGTTTTTTAATTTTTTTTATGAGACCCTTAAACTTTATTTTTTAAAAGGCATATCCCATGACATCCTTTAAAGCAAACGGACTTCCCCTTCTTGTGGGCAGTCTCCCCATGGACGATCATAGAGCGGCAGCACAGCTTGTGATGGACCATACCCCCCAAATCCCCCTGTGGGTTCAACTGCCCCTGTTCAAAGAAGAAGGCATGATCAACCAGTTCCTGCCCGGCCTGCCCGGACTCACCGTCCGAAAGGGCAAACAGTTTCTGGACACCCAAAAAGCCGAGTTTGATGCCGAATTTCTGGCTTTTTTTGAAGACTATCTGGCCTGTTCCGAACCCGGATCGGATCTTACCGGCACCCGGTTTGCCTTTACAGAAGAAACCGGGAAAGGATTTTCTGAATTTCTGCATCAGGTGGATTCCGGCAAAGGGCCTTTTCTGGCGCTCAAAGGCCAGGTCACAGGCCCCATCACCTTTTGCACGGGTGTCAAGGACGAAGCAGACAGGGATATTTTCTACAATGACCAGCTGAGGGATGCGGCCGTCAAAAAGCTGGCCCTCAACGCCCGGTGGCAGGCCGATGCCATGGCAAAACGCGGGGCTGTGCCCATTATCTTCCTGGATGAGCCTGCCCTGGCGGGATTTGGAACCTCTGCCTATATCACCATTTCAAAAAAAGAGGTCATTGACTGCCTTGAAGAAATTGTCGGAGAAATCCACGGGGAAAAGGGCCTTGCCGGGGTACATGTGTGCGCCAATACGGAATGGGATATGCTCCTGGGCGCCAACATTGACATCATCAGTTTTGATGCCTTTTCTTTTTTTGATAAATTCATTCTTTATCCGGAAATAATAAAAGCCTATTTAAACAAAGGCGGCATCCTGGCCTTTGGCATTGTTCCCACTGCCAATGCCGAACTGATTGCCCGGCAAACCTCCCAGAACCTGGTGGAAAAATTTGAAGCACAGGCAGCCCAGTTAATGGCCCTTGGCTTTGACCGTAAAACCCTCCTTGAGCAGACCTTTATCACCCCCAGCTGCGGCACCGGTTCCCTGGACCTTGCATCGGCCAAACGGGTATTGCAACTGACCAAAGAGGTCTCCTGGGCCATCCGGACAAAATAAACCCCCTTCTCCCCGGTCCAGGGCCGGGGGACGGTTATTTGTTTTCTGCCAGGGCTTCAGCCGAAAAATCCCCGGTTTTCCTGTCAAGGATTTCAAAATACCGGGGATACGCCCTAAGGGCCGCGGCCATGATCTCTTCCCATGGAAGATCACTAAAGCTTCCGTGGTCGGCCACATACTCCATGTGCTGATTCCCCAGGGTATCAAAAGGGTGGAAGATTGAATCGTTGATACCGTCAAACTCCAGGGGCCGCACATTAAAATTCTGGCACAAGCTCAGATTAAAGGCCGGGGTGGCCTTCACCCATTTCCCTCCAATATAAATTTCCGCATACCCATGCCAGACAAACAGATCGCTCCCCATCATTTCCCGAAGTTTTTTTGTGTTCAAATGATTTCTCACATCGGCAAACCCCAACCGGGCAGGAATCCCCTGGCTCCTGACACAGGCGGTCAGGAGAACGGCCTTGGCCACACAATATCCCTCTCCCTGTTTTAAGATCCGGCTGGCCCTCATGGCCGATTTTACCGGCTCAATGCTGTAAGGGTTATACCGGATTTTATCCCGGACCGCATAATACAGGCGGATGGCTTTATCCTTATCGGTTTCCTGGTCTGAGCACGCATGGTTGGAGAATGCGATGATATCCGGGTGATCCTTGTCAATATAATAGGTGGCCGAAAGATTGGGTTCCATGGAAATTGCCTTGCCGCTCCTTTTGTATGATTAATCCCCGCTGCCCAGATGGGGGACGCACTTTTTTTATACCCATTGTCATGGATAAAATCAATGCATCATTTTGACAGGCTTTCACACCAAGACACATTATGGATACACAAGTGTCCCATTGATTGAGACA
The DNA here is from genome assembly GCA_018816605.1 of Pseudomonadota bacterium. Next base: position 19,668 of record JAHIVS010000116.1, on the reverse strand, counting down.
GATGACTGCCCGCCACATGCCCCGGACCCGGGGCATGATCCGATTTCCCCGCCCCGGGAAGCTGAGGGGCAAGGAGCTGGCATGCTTTATGCTATTCCTAAATATATACCAGGCAATCGAATACACCAGACATCTTTATTAATCATCACGAAACATCCACCCGAGCGCAGGTGCCCAATGAAAAAGCCCTATGGCAGGCAAACCAAAAAAAAAGTCCGTGAAATTCTCCAGATGCCTTTGCAGGAGGAGGCATTAACCCTTCTTGCACTGATTCCGGATGAGCAGCTGGTCGGACACCTTTTCTCCCATTTTTATATCAATGATGAACTGATAAAGTTCAGGAGCATCACTGCCATGGGAGAACTGGGGAAACGGCTTGCCGCACACCGGATGGAGAAGGCAAGAATATTGATGCGAAGAATCATGTGGAATCTCAATGATGAATCCGGAGGCATTGGCTGGGGATCCTGCGAAGCCATGGGACAAATTTTATCCAAAAGCCCGGAACTTGCCAGGGAGTTTAAATCCATTCTGTTCTCATACCTGGATCCCAAGGGAAATTTCATAGAACACGAAACCCTTCAGCAAGGCGTCTTGTGGGGAATTGGAACCTATCTTGAAGCAGCGCCCCAGCACCTGAACAGAACCACGGAAGCCCTGATTTCTGATCACCTTCACTCTTTTGACCCCGTCAAGCGGGGCTATGCCGTCCGGGCACTGGTCAACGGGGGCCGGTTTGATTGCAGCAGCGTTCCCAAAGCCGTCCTGACCGATTCTGAACAGATTGAAATTTTCACAGGCTGGGATTTTGGAAAAACCCGGATTTCTGACATTGCCCTTGCCGGTGATGGTAAACGCGGATTTACCTGATTATTTTTTATAAAAAACATGCTCCTGGCATAAGAGTTGAATAGTGAACCCCCAGACAGATTAATTTGGCCTTGTATGTGCACAAATTATGAAAGAGACAACTGATGCTTAAAAAAAAATGTGATAAGAATATTGCACGGACCATTGAGCTTGCTCAAAAAATGATCGATCTTGCCCAAACCGGTTACGAGCAGCAGGAAGATCCCGGATGCGGGGTGCTCTACGGTATCCTTCTGGATTCCGGATACAGACTTCTTGATCTGGCACAAAAGGAAAAGCATGCACATATGCAAAAAGGCTGGTGGAATGATACCATTAACAAGGAGATGTTTTAATGAAGACCTATGTATGTTCAGTTTGCGGCTACGCCATTGAGGGTGACGATGCACCTGAAAACTGCCCCCAGTGCGGGGCTGTAAAATCAAAATTTTCTGCCCAGGAAGGCGACCTTGTCTGGGCGGACGGCCACACCATTGGGGTGGCAGCGGGCATTGACAGCGAAATCCTCCAGGGGCTGAAAGACAACTTTATGGGAGAATGCACAGAGGTGGGCATGTACCTTGCCATGAGCCGCCAGGCAGACCGGGAGGGGTATCCGGAAGTGGCCGAAGCCTACAAACGGATTGCATTTGAAGAAGCAGACCATGCGGCAAAATTTGCAGAGCTTCTGGGGGAAGTGGTAAAAGCCGATACCAAGGCAAATCTGACTGCCAGGGTTATGGCCGAGTATGGTGCCTGCAGGGGGAAAAAGCAGATTGCTGCCAGAGCCAAGGAATTGGGATATGACGCCATCCATGACACGGTCCACGAGATGTGCAAGGACGAAGCGCGTCACGGCATGGCTTTCAAAGGCCTGCTCGACCGCTTTTTTAAATAAGAGAAAAGGCCGCCCATGAAAACACCGGTTGTTGATATGGCAGCGTGCATCCTTTGTGAAATCTGCGTCGACCTGGCACCCCATGCGTTCCAGATAAACGACGCAGGTTTTGTAGAGGTACTGCCCCTGGAGGACTATTCAGACCAAGATATCCACGAGGCTGTCAAGAACTGCCCCAAGGACTGTATCACCTGGGACTAGTCCTGTTTTTCCATAGGAACCGTCAGACAGGTTTGGCCAAAATCAAGAATCCCAGACCCGGGCAATGGTTTTGAAAAATAATATCCCTGGGCGCTTTCACAGGAAAGGCTGGCCAGGATGGAGAGTTGTTCTTTGGTTTCAACCCCCTCGGCCACTGTTGAAAGTCCCAGGCTTTTTGACAGGGAAAGGATGGATTTTACGATTTCAAAGCTGCCCTCCTGGCGACCCATGGCGCTGATAAAAGAGCGATCTATTTTTATCTGGTCAATGGGAAACTGCTGAAGATAGGACAGTGAAGAATAGCCGGTTCCAAAATCATCAATCACCAACAAAAACCCAAAGGTCCTCAATCGTTCAAGTTTTTCCACGGCCGAGTCTGTATGGGCCATTAGAAGAGATTCTGTAAACTCAAGTTTTATGTCCGACGGATCCAGCCCCTGGCTGGTTATTGTCTGGAACAAATGATCCTCAAAATTATTTTGCAAAAATTGTTTGATGGAAATATTGATGCTCATGGACAATTTTCGGTTCTGGTGCCTATGCCAGGATGCCAGTTGACAACAGGCTGTTCGGACAATCCATTCTCCCATGGGAACAATAAGACCCGTTTCCTCTGCAATGGGAATAAACTTGTCCGGAGGAATGACTCCCTGTTCGGGATGTTCCCAGCGGACCAGGGCTTCAAACCCGTGGACCCTGCCGGTGGCCACCTGGACAATGGGTTGAAAATGCAGCACCAGCTGGTCGTTTGCCAAGGCCTTTCTCAGATCTGTTTCAATGGAAATTGAAGCCACAAGCGCTTCGTGCATCTTGTGCGAAAAAAATTCAAACCGGGCCTTGCCTTCATCCTTGGCATGGTACATGGCAAGATCTGCATCCCTGAGCAGCAGATTGGCGTTTCCATAGGACTTGGTATCAATGACAATCCCGATGCTGGCCGATATGACCACCTCCTGTTTGTCAATGATAAAACAGGACTCTGCTGCCTTCTGGATCCGCAATGCAATGGCGGAAACCTCTGCCCGGTTTTGAATGCCGGACAGAAGCACGGCAAATTCATCCCCCCCCATCCTGGCAAAGGTGTCTGTTGGACGAAGGCACATCTGGATTTTGGCAGACACAAATTTCAATAATTGGTCACCGGCCTGGTGTCCCATGCTGTCATTAACGCTTTTGAACCGGTCCAGATCAATGAGAAGGACGGCAAAGCGGAATCCCTGGGAGCTTGTCTGTTTTTCAATGGCAACATCCAGCCGCTCGCTGAAAAGCAGACGATTGGGGATTCCGGTCAGGGCATCATGGTATGCCTGGTGTTTGAGTTTTTCCTCGAATAGTTTTCTGTGGGAAATATTTTCATAGAAAACAAAAACACCCTGGACCTTGTTGTTTATTTTTACAGGATAGGCCATGGCAGAGACATGGATACAAAAACCTTGTTTGTGAAAACACCGGGTTTCCATGGACACGGCTGTTTCCGTCAGAGCCCTTTGTATAAGACTGTTGTGGGCATCCCTCAAGTTCTCGGGCACGGAAAACCCAAAGGTCTTTTTACGGACAATCTCCCCGTTGGAAAACCCCACCAATTTTGAAAAGCTTTTATTGGCACTCAGGATGATATTATCCGGTCCCACAAGAATAATACCATGGGGGGAGTTCATGAAAAGCTCCTTAAAATAAACATGGTTTTTATGGGCCGAGGCCTCACTGTCTTTGAGGTCATGAACTGCCTTTGTCAATTGAAGAGAGTTCTCCGCAATGGTTTTCAGGGAAGTGGCAACCTGACTGGTTTTCTCGGCAACCATCAAGGTCAATTGATCCCTGTACCGCTTGAGTTCAAGCTGGGATTTTATCCGTGCCAGGGTAACAGAAGCGTTCACAGGCTTTCTGATATAATCCACCCCACCCACCTGAAATCCAAAGGCCTCATCTTCTTCTTCGATTTTTGCCGTCACAAAAATCACCGGGATCTGGCGTGTCCTTTTATTGGATTTCAATTGCCTTGCCACTTCATACCCATCCATTTCCGGCATCATAATATCCAGCAGGATCAAGTCCGGCGGTGCGGGGGAAGCTGCAATATCCAGGGCCATGGGCCCGTTGACAGCCACACTGACATCATAATCGGACATAAGTATGGCACCCAGAACATCAATGTTGGCAGGGGTATCATCCACAATAAGAATCTTTTCTCTTTCCATTTTCATAGGTTTCCGTAATATTTTTGGTGGGTTATCCCACTGACATTGATGAATGGGATGCCTGGGCCCGGATCTTTGTCGACAGGGTATCAAAGGTCTGACGGGCGGTCTTAAAATCAAACCGCTTGATCTGTGCCTCAAGGGCCAGGGCCTGTCCCTTAAACCCCGGGGAACAAAATTGCGCTGAAAACTGTATGGACAATTGCTTGGCACCAAGGCTGTTGTTTTGGAGCAGTCTGCCCAACTCCTCGGTCATGGCCAGTATTCCGGGTGTGATGGTCTCTTTTACCGCCGGGTCGTTGACACTGCTGCTGAGTCTGGTTTCGGTCCCTGAAACCGGGCGGTTGGAATGCCTAAGTGTGCCCAAGGCGTCTGCCGGACGAATACCGGGTTTTGCCAAGCAGGTTCCCGTATCCCCCTCCTGGAACTGTTTGGAATAATCTGTTCCGAAAATCTCCTTGATGGCTTCAAAGAGCTGTGACTGCTTCACCGGTTTGGAAAGGAACTTCTCCACCCCCGGCAGGTGGCCTGCACTCTTTTCCCCGGCAAAGGCACCAATGGCGATGATGGGCAGGGGAAGGAGGGGAGTGTCAGCGGGTGTCCCATTGAAAACCCCCGGCAGCAAAAAGTCCATGTCCAGGATGGCTGCCCCAAAAAATCCACTGGATGTATTTTGGGTTGCCCCACTGAATTCAGGGGGCAGTGACGGATATCCCTTGGCGTTTAACCCAAAGGATTCCAAAAACCCCAGGATGATTTTCCGGGTGGTGGTGTTTTTAATGATCACCAGAATCTTTTTATTGTGTAACCCAACAGGGAATTTATAGGGCGTTTCTCCATGGTTCAGGCAGGCATCCAGGGCGATGACAAAGGAAAAACAGCTGCCTTTGCCCTTTTGACTCTCCACATGGATGTCCCCGCCCATAAGGTTGACCAATTTTCTGGAAATGGCAAGCCCAAGCCCTGTACCGCCGAACTTCCGGGTGGTGGAACCGTCTGCCTGGGTAAAAGCGGTGAACACTCTTCCCAGGGCCGGCCCATCCATGCCAATCCCCGTATCCCTTACAGAGAAACAAACACGGTCTGCTGTCCCTGAATGGGAATCAGGGCCGGCCTGGATGCAGATCTCTCCCTGGGATGTAAATTTTACCGCATTGGACACAAGATTGATCAAAACCTGACGAAGCCGGAAAGGGTCACCCAAAATAATTTCCGGAACCCGTGGATCAATGGCCAGAATAAATTCTATGGGCTTGTCCAACAACTCCGTTTTGATCATATCCGATATCTCTTCAAACAAACTTCTGATATTGATGGGAATACATTCAAGGGTCAGTTTAGCCGCATCAATTTTTGAAAAATCCAGGATGTCATTGATAATTTTCAGCAGGGTCCTGGTAGAAGAATTGATGACATCCAAAAACTCCCTTTGTTGTTGATCAAGTTTGGTTTTCAGGGCCAGATCACTCATGCCGATAACGGCATTCATGGGGGTTCTGATTTCATGACTCATGGTGGCCAGGAACTCGCTCTTGGCCCGGGCCGATGCGTTGGCCGCATCCTTGGCCTTGACAAGGGCCCGATTGCTGACCTCAAGCTCCCTGGTTCTCAGGGTCACCCGCCTTTCCAGGTCTGTTTCCCGATATTCAATCTGCCGGATCATCCAATTCATATTCCGCATGAGAAACCGCATCTCATTTTCTTCATGGGTACCGTTGGGCTCGTTGGGAAGCGAGAAATAGGTGTATTTTCCATTTTTGATATCACCGCAAATGCTGGAAATCTGCTTTAATTGTTTTAAAACAATCCATTTCAACCCAACGAGAACCGGACTGCAAAGGACCAAGAAAATACAGACCGCCACACTGATGCTCAACGCCTCTTGAAAGGACGGGTCAAAAAATACAGGCCTGTCTTTCAGGCAAAAGACAATGATACCAATGGGTATGACCATGTATACGGCAATAATCACTCTGAATTTTGTTTTAACTTTCAGCATAAGGTACTTTCAGGGAATCAGGACACTTCAAGATTACCCGGGGTTAACGATTTAAAATTAAAATGGCTTTTTTTTGCCAGGTTATAGCCCGACAAGTTTCACTTGTCAATAAAAATTAGTCTCGCCAAACTTTATTCTCTTTGCAGGCAAACTCCCCCGCAATTCCCGACATACACACCGGCTATCCGTATGGATTATTTTTCCTGGGGCCAATGACTTCCCCTTAAAATATAGATTGCCTTAAAAAAACATTGCACCTGATACACAAATGTGTCAATAAAGGCCCCAGAAGAAACTTTTCCTAACCTGCTGATATTGGAACGGCCTGCAATGAAAAATTTTACCCATTCCCTTCTCGACCGGGACAACCTCAATCTTGTTCTGGACAATCTCAAACTGGGCGTTATTGCCCACACCCCTGAACGCATCATCACGGTATTTAACAAAGAAGCTGAAAAAATCACCGGCTATCAAAAAGAAGAAGTGATGGGCAAGGACTGCCATATTGTTTTCCAGGCCCCCCTTTGCGGTTCCAAGTGCTCTTTTTGTGAACAAACGCCATCCCTGTCGTCCGAGACCAAGGAATACCCGGTCACCACCATTACCAAAGACGGGGAAACCCGGCACCTGCAGATGACCGTATCCGCCATCATCGACAATGCCGGCATCTTCAAAGGGGTGATTGCCTCTTTCAAGGACATGACCGATTCCATCCGTATCTCCCTGCGGGCCGAAACCCTGTCCAATTTTGCCGGCATCATCGGCAGGGACAAAACCATGCAGGACATTTTCCGCCAGATACGGGATGTGGCCCTGTACAACTATCCGGTTCATGTGTCCGGCGATACCGGAACGGGCAAGGAACGGGTGGCCTATGCCATCCATGATATCTCCTCCTATGGCACCGGTGCCTTTGTGCCGGTAAACTGCGGGGCCATTCCCGAGGGCATCGTGGAAAGCGAATTGTTCGGCCATGTCAAAGGCGCATTTTCAGGAGCGGTAAAAGAAAGAAAAGGACGGTTCGAGCTGGCCCACAAGGGCACCCTTTTCCTGGATGAGGTGGCGGAACTTCCCCTGAAAACCCAGGTAAAGCTCCTCAGGTTTCTCCAGGAAGGCTGCTTTGAAAAAGTCGGAGGGGAAAAAAAGGTGTCTGTGGATGTGCGCATCATCAGCGCCACCAATAAAAATCTCAAACAAGAGGTTGCGGCCGGCAGGTTCAGGGAAGACCTCTACTACCGGCTGAATGTCATTCCCATCCATCTGCCCCCCCTGCGGGAACGCCGGAGCGATATTCCCCTGCTGGCCGATCATTTTCTTTCGGAGGCAGAGCAGGAAAGCGGCAGACCCGTGCCGGGCCTTTCCCCTGAAACCCTTGATCTGATTTTGAATTACCCATGGCCCGGCAATGTCAGAGAATTAAAAAATGTGATCCAGTTTTCCGTGGTCCACTCCCGGGGTGACCAAATCATGCCCGCAGACCTGCCCAAGGATATTGCCGGGCAGCCCCAACTCCCCCTGGACACATCTGAATCCCCGGTCATTGAGCTGCCCCTGCCCCGGGGAAAGCTGACCGTGGACGCTGCCAAAGCCGCCCTGATCAAGACCGGGGGCAACAAATCAAAGGCAGCCCGGATCCTGGGGGTGGGGCGCGCCACCCTTTACCGGTTTCTGGCCCAGAACGAAGCGGTAAAAGCCTATGCAGAAAAGTTTTAAAAAAGACAGGGTTCAGTGATCTTTCTCTCGACAAAGGCCGATTGAAAAACACAAGCCCTGGGGCCTGCAGCCGACGGCGCTTATCCTGGCTCCAGAGCCAGAGGATTTAAATAAAAGACGCAACAAATTCTTGACAGCACCCTGGTTTATCCTATATTAAAGAGTTTTTAGCAACCGGAGAGGAAGAGGTTTTTATGTTTATGAAGCGCATGGATATTGTGTCAATCGTTGCCGACAAGGGGCCCCGACCTGCTGGTGGCTGATTGATCTTTGTTTTGCAGTATCTGAAAAAAAAATCGGTTCCGTTTTAAAGACAGATTTCTTTCTGTCTGTTCCCCAGCAGATCTATAGATCCAGAATCCACCCCTATTGTTGCCTCCTTTGTCAGCAACATCGCCTAAATCAATACTGATCAAAAATTAAAACCACAGGCGGGCTGCGTGTTTATTCATGCGCCGACCAAAACCGGCAAACCGAAAGATAAAAATAGGGCGGTCTCAACAATGCGCATCAAACAAGATACAAACAAAACAGACAATCATCACCTTTCACAAATGGGATGGACTTCCCATTTTCAGACACAACTGGAACATTTTTTCAACAAGGACTTCATCCCGGCCAGAGTGGTCGGGGTAAGAAAAAACAGCTTTCGCATAAGCAATGGCAAACGCGAATGGCTTGCCACCCTGGCCGGAAGGCTCAAACATGATGCCGACGGCATGTATCCGGTCACAGGAGATTGGGTCCTCATGACCGATGCTGTGATTTCCAGGGTGCTGATACGAAAGAATGCCTTATCCAGAGGCGCTTCAGGCACACACAACAAACAGGATGCACCGCCCCAGAAGAAACAAGTAATCGCATCAAATCTTGATACCGTATTTATCGTTTCCGGTCTTGACCAGGATTTTAACCTGCGCCGCCTAGAGCGGTACTTGACCCTGGTCTACAATTGTGGCCTGAATCCGGTTATCCTTCTGACAAAAGCCGATCTTCACCCGGATCCAGAGCACTTCGTTAGAAAAGCAGAGACGGTCGGATTCGGTGTTCCCATACTCCTGGTTTCGGCATCAGATGACACCGGCCTGACCCTTCTTGAACCTTATCTGTCTTTTGGCCGGACCACTACCATGGTGGGGTCTTCCGGTGCGGGCAAATCCACCCTGGTGAACCGGCTTTACGGTAAAGCCATACAGGCTACCGGTTCCATAAGCACCCAGGTGGGTAAGGGCAAACACACGACCACCTCCCGGGATCTGATCGTAATGCCCCAGGGGGGAATGGTAATCGACAACCCCGGCATCCGGGAAATTGCCTTCTGGGACGTTGATAAAGGAATCGAAGCTGGATTTCCGGAAATTAAACAGCTGGGTCTGGGATGCCGTTTTACAAACTGCAGCCATACCCGGGAACCCGGTTGCCGGGTCCTTGGGGCAGTGGATGCGGGTGAACTCTCAAGGGACAGGCTGGAAAACTACCGAAAAATGAAACGTGAACTGGAATATCTGTCCCATCGCCAGCACAAAAGCGCTGACCGTGTGGAAAAGGAGCGCTGGAAAGAGGTCTCCCTGAAAATTAAAGCCATGAAAAAACGGAAATGACCTACCGCCGGACGTGCGTTTTTTTGCTCTTTTGAGGGGCAGCCCTAAAAAAGTATCTTCCAGTGTTCTGCCGCATCTTTCTTTTCCTTCCGGCCATGGCCATTGCTGCCGGCCATGGCCTCCTTTTTTTAAAAAACCACTGACGGATTGCACTTGCCTGGTTTATTTTTTAAATCGAAGCTGGCACTTTTTATGCCCGTTTGAAATGGTCTCTCCCAATTCCAGTTTTCCGCCAAAACTCTGTGCAATGCCCCTGTCTCCTTCCATGGCAATATCACAAAGCCTTGCGATCTCTTCATCATTGCAACCAAGCTTTTGCCAGGCAGCCACCAGCGGGCAGTGCCCAAAATCTATCCACAGCTCATTGTCGGTAGATTTTAAAATTTCCATCTCAAATATCATTTGGGCCGGTTTGGTAAAAAGCTTCTTTTTCAGTCCCTTTAAACTTCTGGTCCCGCCCAACGCCACCAGATCCTTCCCGTGCATGTTGCCGCAGGCCCTGATGGCAGGAGGCCCGACCGCCTCCCAGGCAATTCCTTTTTTTCCCACCTCTTTTAGTATCAGATAAAGCCATGTGGCCCGGTGCTCCAGCGTCCCTCTGATGGCCTTGATAATGAAATTATTTTTTTTGGGTATATTGGATATTTTTGAAACGTTCCCTCCTGTTTTTGAGTAGACTGCTCCGGAAAAACAATTACAGATCCCTATGACCGTTTTTTTAAATATCTTTGATCCTGCATCATCTTCTCATCGGATATTTTTTAATCAATACCATGAATTATCTTAATCTCATAAACAATTAGCGAGTGCTTTCATTTGTGCCTCAATTTCACAATCGTGTACCGGAGCTTGAAAAAAGACCTTTGACGCTGTGTATGTCGGTTATTCCATATTTCGGACTGAACAAAACCCAATAAAGAAAGCCTGACCCCATTTTAGACCCCATTTTAAACACAAAAGCCCCCCTTGGTTCAAACCAAGGGGGGCTTTTGTGGTGCGGGGCCTACAGGACCAGTTTGAGACCCTGGCCCGAAGTGTCCAGGCAGAAACGAACCCTGTCCCCTTTTTGGAAATTTCCTTTGAGAACCGCCATGGACAAGGGATTTTCTATTTCCTGCTGGATGATTCGTTTCAGAGGCCGGGCACCAAACCCGGGGTCATAGCCTTTTCCGGCCAGATAGGCCATGGCGTCCCCATCCACCTGGATGGAAAGGTCCCTGGCGGAAAGCCGCTTGTTCAGGGCCGCGATCTGGATGGCCGCAATATCCATTATATTTTCCCGGGTCAGACTGTGGAAGGTGATGATCTCGTCGATCCGGTTTAAAAATTCCGGCCGAAACGCCTCTTTCAGCGCCTGTTCAATACCCTGGTCCAACTCTTTTTGGGTGATACCCGCAGAGCCGGCCTCCAAGAGATACCGGGAGCCCACATTGGAGGTCATGATAATAATGGTATTTTTAAAATTTACGGTTCTCCCCTGGCCGTCCGTCATCCTGCCGTCATCCAATACCTGGAGCAGAACATTAAAAATGTCAGGATGGGCTTTTTCAATCTCGTCGAATAAAATTACGCAATAGGGCCGCCGCCTCACCGCCTCGGTCAGCAAGCCGCCTTCATCATATCCCACATATCCGGGAGGGGCGCCGATGAGCCTTGCCACGGAATGTTTTTCCATGTATTCGGACATGTCCACCCGCACCATGGCATCAGGGGAATCAAACATAAACGCTGCCAGGGACTTGGCAAGCTCGGTCTTGCCCACGCCCGTGGGTCCCATGAAAATAAAGGTGCCGATGGGACGGTCCTCTGGCCCAAGCCCTGACCTTGCCCTCCGGACCGCATTGGAGACAGCATCAATGGCCGTTGCCTGGCCGACCACCCTTTTTTTAATATGGCCTTCCATGTGAATCAGTTTTTCCTGTTCGCCCTGGAGCATTTTGGATACCGGGATCTGGGTCCAGGAGGAGACCACTTCGGCCACATCTGCTTCATCCACATCCTCTTTGAGCATTTTCCGGGTCTTCTGGAGCTCGGCAAGTGCTTTTTTCCGGTCTTCCAGATCCCGGTTGAGCTGGGCGATGGTGCCGTAGCGAAGCTTGGCCACCTGTTCCAGGTCTCCGTTTCTTTCCGCAACCTGGGCTGCTGTCTGGCCTTTGTCAATCTCTTCCCGGATACCGGATATTTTCTGTATCAATTGTTTTTCGCTGTCCCAGTGAAGTTTCAAGGGCCGGATCTCCTCTTCCAAGGCCGCAATAGTCTTTTCCAAGGTTTCAAGGCGCCCCCTGGATATCGGATCCTTTTCCTTGAGCAGGGCCTGGCGCTCTATCTGGAGCTGGGTAATTTTCCGCCGGATCTCGTCAATGGCCCGGGGCATGGAATCAATTTCAATGCGCAGGCGGGAGGCACACTCATCAATGAGGTCCACGGCCTTGTCCGGCAGAAACCGATCCGTTATATACCGGTTGGACAGGGTGGCGGCAGCCACAAGGGCAGCATCCTTGATGCGGATCCCGTGGTGGACCTCGTATTTTTCCTTCAGCCCCCTGAGAATGGAAATGGTGTCCTCAATGGTGGGCTCCCGGGTCAGCACCTGCTGGAACCGTCTTTCCAGGGCTGCATCCTTTTCAATATACTTGCGGTATTCGTCCAGGGTGGTGGCCCCCACGCACCGCAGGGTTCCCCTGGCAAGGGCGGGTTTGAGCATATTGGAAGCATCCACAGACCCTTCGGCAGCACCGGCTCCCACCACCGTGTGCAATTCATCAATAAACAGGACCACCTCTCCTTCGGCAGCCTCCACTTCCTTAAGCACGGCCTTGAGGCGCTCCTCAAATTCCCCCCTGAACTTGGCACCGGCCAGAAGGGCCCCCATGTCCAGGGCCACCACCCGCCGGTTCTTCAGGGAATCGGGCACATCCCCTTCCACGATTCTCTGGGCCAGACCCTCCACAATGGCGGTCTTTCCGACACCCGGCTCCCCGATGAGAACCGGATTGTTTTTCCGTCTTCTCGACAATACCTGGACGATGCGCCGGATTTCTTCATCCCGGCCGATCACCGGGTCCAGTTTCCCGGTCCGGGCCAGATGGGTCAGGTCCCGGCCAAATTTTTCCAGGGCCTGGTATTTTTCCTCCGGGTTCTGATCCATCACACTCTGGTTGCCCCGAATATCCTTTAAAACGGTGAGAATGGCCTCCTTTGTCACCCCGTGGCTGTTTAAAAGCCGGGCAACGCCGCCTTTTATCTGGGTCATTGCCAGAAGAATATGTTCCAGACTCGTATACTGATCCTTCATTTTCCGGGCCTCGTCAAAGGCTGCATCCAGCATCTTCCGGCTTTCCTGGGACAGGTACCGTTCTGCCCCGCCCGTGACCCGGACCAATTTATCCAGGTCGGCAGACACATCCTTTTGCAGACCCAGGGGCATCCCCCCTATTTTCCTTAAAATCGAGAGAACCACCCCCTGGTCGTCTTCCAGCATGGCATCTAAGAAATGGAGGGGCTCAATGGCCTGGTGATTCATCCGGTCGGCCAGGTCATGGGCTAACTGGAGCAATTCCTGGGATTTCGTGGTCAATTTATCAAATTTCATATTTTCCTCATATTATTATTTATTAAATAATGCATAAAGTAATGCGATTAAACTTTCCGTCAACCAGTGGCATGAAATTTATTTTGTCACGGAAATAGGGCTTTTGATCTAAACGATAACAGGGATTTGTGCATTGACAGCCCCCACTTTGTGGTATATGTTCTTCTTATTTACCATTATACCATTTAAAATTTGAGAAAGACAACCATGGACAGCAGTCACTTTAAAGAGGTCAGATCACGACTGACAAAAACCCAGAAAGAGCTGGCCCAGCTTCTCGGTATTTCCATAAAGGCGATCCACAGTTATGAACAGGGATGGCGAAAGATTCCCCACCATGTTGAGCGCCAGCTTCTTTTTCTTGTGTCTCGGTTTATCAACGGCGGAAAGCCCAATAAGAAGTGCTGGGATATCCAGAAATGCCCGGCGAACAAACTGGCCAAATGCCCGGCCTGGGAATTCAAGTCAGGCGATTTGTGCTGGTTCATCAATGGAACAAAATGCAGCGGAGAGGCCCATAATTCATGGGCAAACAAGATGGAAGAATGCAGAACCTGCATTGTTTTCATAAGTTTTTTTGAAGATGAGAAGGGGATTGTAACCAATGAATAAGTTTACCATAGACAATATCGCCTGCCACACCGAACGGGAAACCATCTCCGATCACCGGAAGGAACTGCCAAAGGTGATTGACCAGATTATGGCATCCATGTCAGATAACACCTGTTTTGCCCATATCGGGGATGAACCCATCCATTTTACCACCTCGGTCAAGGAGATGATCGACAAATTCAGGGAAATCCTCTTTCCCGGCTATTTTACCAAAGAAAAGGTGGATGCGGCCAATATCCTTTACAATACAGGCCAAGCCGTTTCCCAGCTATATGATATCCTGTCGGAACAGATCATCCATGTGCTCCGCCATGATTGCCTTCGGTATGATCTTCAGTGTGCTGAATGCGAGCCCCGGGGAAATGATGTGGCCCTGGATATCATCCGGGCCATTCCGGATCTGCGCCAATCCCTTTCCCAGGATGTAAAAGGGGCCTATGACGGCGACCCTGCTGCAAAAAGCCATGATGAGGTGATTTTTTCCTATCCCGGCCTCTATGCCATCACGGTATACCGGATTGCCAATCTTTTGTTCAAACACAAAATCCCCCAGCTGCCCCGGATCATGTCCGAATATGCCCACAGCCATACGGGAATTGATATCCATCCCGGAGCCACCATTGGCAACCGTTTTGTCATTGACCACGGAACGGGTGTGGTGGTGGGGGAAACCGCCCGGATCGGCAACAATGTCCGGATCTACCAGAATGTGACCATCGGCGCCCTGTCCCTGCCGCCCAATGCAGGCGAAAAACTCAGGGATGCCAAACGCCATCCCACCATTGAAGATGATGTCATTATTTACTCGGGGGCCACCATTCTGGGGGGCGACACCGTGATCGGCGCCAGGTCGGTGGTGGGGGGCAATGTATGGCTGACCCATTCGGTGCCGGCCGATACCAAGGTATTTATGGAATCCCCCCACCTTGTCTATAAAAATCATGAAAAGGAAGCCTGCCATGAAACACCTGCCTGATATCACAAAAGCCTGCGGCAACACCCCCCTGGTCTTTCTGGAAAAAGCCTCCAGGGAATGCGGGGCATCCCTGTATGGCAAACTGGAGTATTTTAACCCCATGTCCAGTGTCAAAGACCGCATCGGACTTGCCATGATCGAAGATGGCATCAAAACAGGAAAAATCACCGACAACACCACCATTGTGGAACCGACTTCGGGCAATACCGGGATTGCCCTGGCCTTTGTGGCAAGGGTGCACAATTTGAAATTGGTCTTAACCATGCCCGAGACCATGAGTTCCGAACGCCAGCAATTGCTGAGGCATTTGGGGGCAAAACTGGTATTGACCACCGGGGCTAAGGGAATGAAAGGCGCCATTGCAGAAGCCAAAAAAATTGTGGAAACCACGGCCAATGCCTATATGCCCGATCAGTTTTCAAATCCTGCAAATCCTGAAATCCACCGCCGCACCACGGGGCCAGAAATCTGGGATGCCTGCCAGGGCAAAGTTGATATTTTTGTGGCCGGCGTGGGCACCGGCGGCACCATCACCGGGGTCTCTGAATTCCTGAAGCAAAAAAACCCCCGGCTCCTGTCCGTTGCCGTGGAGCCTTCCGACTCACCGGTTATCTCAGGAGGCGCCCCCGGCCCCCACAAGATCCAGGGCATCGGCGCAGGCTTTATTCCGAAAAATTTAAACACCGCCATCCTTGATAAGATTGTCAAGGTTGAATCCCCAGATGCCTTTGCCGGTTCAAAACAGCTGGCAAAAGACCACGGGATTCTCTGCGGGATTTCATCGGGTGCCGCCTTCCACGCCGCCAAACAAGTGGCAGGGGAAAACCCGGGCAAGACCATTGTCTTTATTGTCTGCGACACGGGAGAACGCTATCTGAGCACCGATCTGTTCGCCATCTGATCAGGAGCGCGGCATCAGGATTTAAGCAATCCCCTTTGCTTTAACAAAGGAAGGGGATCCACGATGTGCTTGGGAAACCATTTTTTCTGATTCTCAGCCCCCAGGGCCATGGACAGCAGTTCTGAAAAGTGAAAGGCCGGAATGGGATTTTTAAGGGCGCACCGGATCTCCAGGTTGAGATGGCACATGGCACAGGCCGTAACAAGACACTCCGCTCCGGCATCCATGGCCCGGGAGATGATCTGGGTGACCACCCGTTCCGACAATTTCGGTTTGGCAACAGACAGATAGGTACCGCAGCACTGGGTCTCATATCCATAGGAAATCACGTCGGCTCCCAGGCTGGACAAGGCCTCTTCCATGAGTCCGTAATGGGAGGGCTCCCGTCTTAAATCCGGGGGCATGGAGAGCATACACCCATAATAGGGAGCCACTTTAATCCCTTTCAGCCGTGTCGTGGGGTCCTTTATATACGCTTTCAATTGAATCCGTTTGAACAATTCAAAAAAATGAATGATTTCAAGGGTGGGGTCAAAGGGTACGCCCCAATCCTGTTCATATTTTTTTTGCAGATCCCCATCGCTTTTTAATTTCAAATAGGACTGCTTCAAACGAATCAGACAGGAAGGACAGGCGATGAGCAGGGCCTGCCCCCTGGGGACAAGGGAAATGTTTCGCAGGGGCAGATCCCTTGCCACATCATGATTCACACTGTGGGCGGAGGAAGAGCCGCAGCAATTCCAGTCAGAAAGTTCTTGAAGTTCAATGTCCACCATGTCGCAGAATTTCAACAATGACTGTGTGTTTTCATGACCCGATGCCTTGAGAGAACATCCGGGGAAAAAGGAATAGGAGGTCTTTCCCATTGCAGCAATCCTTATGCAACTATACTTTATTGGTTAACTATTGCCTATCAATTTTGTCTTATTTTTTTTGAATATCTTTTTAAGGGCCTTTTGGTCCTTTATCCTGGAAGGGGTCAAATCCAGCTTTCTTTTTTTCAGCATTTTCAGACCCACACCCATATCGCTCAAAAAATCTCTTTTTTTGAGCTTGTAGCGCATCATGATCTCAAGTTTATGGGTCCGGCCGTATTTTTCAATGGTCTTCAAAACTTCGTCGTGGAAACTGACAATATCGGGTTCTGCAATCTTCACCCCCGCTGCCAATGCTTTTTCCCGAAGGCTGTCCATGACCGCAGGGATGTCAATGGCCATGGGGCAGAAGCTGCAACAGGTGTTGCAGCCCACACAGACCCAAATGGTGGATGATTCCAAGGCCTCTTGTTCCATGCCCATCTGGACCAGGCGCAAAAGGGCGTTGGGGGGATAGTCCATGCCTGCCACAAAAGGGCAGGCATTGGTACAGGTCCGGCAATGGAGACAGGCGTTAAAATTGATCCCCGATCTTTCCTGGACCTCTCTTGCCAACTGCCCATGGCCTTTCTTTAATATGATCATACCATTTTACCGTCTTTCCAGAAGGGGGACATGGCCCTTAACTTTTCAATGGTCGGCACCAGGTTTCTGACGATGGCATCCATCTCGTCTTGTGTATTATAGTGGGACAGGGAAAAGCGGATGGTGCCGTGGGCTGACTTAAACGGAACCTCCATGGCCATGAGCACATGGGAGGGATCCAGAGAACCTGAGGTACAGGCGGATCCGGAGGAAGCGCAGATACCGTCCCGGTCCAACAGCAGCAGAATGGATTCTCCTTCAACAGCATCAAACCCGATGGACAGGGTATTGGGCAGCCGGTTGTCCAGCTCGCCGTTTACCGAGGTGCCACCAATTTTCTCCAGCAGCTGGGATTCAAGATAGTTTCGCAGTTCTTTTACCCGGGTGTTCATCACGACCAGGTTTTCTTTGGCCATCTGGCAGGCCTTGCCAAGACCGATGATAAAGGCGGTATTTTCAGTCCCGCCCCTGCGGCCGCCTTCCTGGTGGCCGCCGATGAGCAAGGGAGAGAATTTAAGGCCCTTTTTGACATAGAGAACGCCAATGCCTTTAGGAGCGTGAATTTTATGGCCGGACAATGACAGCATATCCACACCCGTCTTTTTCACATCAATCTCTATCTTGCCGGTGGCCTGGACCGCATCGGTGTGAAATAAAATTTTTTGTTCATTGGCGCGTTTGGCCACCTGTTCGATGGGAAAGATCACGCCGGTCTCATTGTTTGCCCACATGAGGGAAATTAAGGCCGTATCATCGGACATGCTGTCATATAAAATGTCTGTGTTCAACCGGCCTTGTCTGTCAACCGGCACAAAGGTGACCCTGTACCCCTTTTCCCTGGCAAGATGGGCAAAAAGATTTTTAATGGCCGGATGCTCCACAGCAGATGTGATCAGATGCTTTTTCTGGGGAAAGGCGCTGATGGCGGCATAAACGGCGGCATTGTCACTTTCGGTTCCACAGGAGGTGAACACGATCTCTTCCGGGTCCGCATGGATAAGATCCGCCACATGCCTGCGCGCCTGGGTTATCTTTTTGCCCACCCGGTCTCCAAAGGTGTGCATGGAAGACGGATTCCCATAGAACTCCCCAAAATAGGGCATCATCTCTTCAATGACTTCGTCTGCCACCTTTGTGGTGGCATTGTTGTCCGTGTATATAATTTTCATGGAATATTATCCTTTGGCCTTTGCAGATGCAATGACCTGTTCAATCCGGTCCAGACACTGCCCGCATCCGCCGCCGGCTTTCAGGTAATCGGTCACATCATCTGTGGTTTCAAGCCCGTTGGCCCTGACCGCATCAATGATCTCAAGGTCTGTCACATCAAAACATTCGCAGACCATCTGCCCGGGTTTTGCAAGGATCTGAACCCCTCTGAAATTGGCAATGGCTTTTTTAAGGGCCGACTGACCCATGACCGAACAATGCATTTTTGCCTTGGGCAATCCGCCCAGATAATCTGAAATGTCGTCATTGGTCAGTTTTGCCGCTTCATCCAGGGTCATCCCCTTGATGATCTCTGTAAGGGCCGATGAAGAGGCCACTGCGCTGGCACAGCCAAAGGTCATAAAACTGGCCTCAATGATTCTTTCGTTTTCATTGACCTTTAAATATAATTTCAATGCATCTCCGCAGTTCAGTGAACCGGTTTCTCCGATGGCATTGGCATCTTTCAATTCACCCACATTCCTGGGGTGCAGGAAATGTTCTTTTACTTTGTCTGTGTAATCCCACATATGTTCTCTCCTTAATCAAAATTCACCGGATTTCACCTGTTTTCGACATCCGGTCAACATCCGGGCCGACGTCTTGTCCTAAAATACTACAGAGTGGTAGATTGTCAACAATGGCCTCTTTTTTTTTGGGCTTTGCCTGGAAAAAAAAGGGCACAGCCGCTTACAGGCAGACCGGCACCGGATTGCGGAGCCGGATAATCCGTTTGTCAATAAAGGTGTCCCGGGTCACTATTTCGACCCCGTTCGCCACGGCATCTTTCAATTTTTGGGCATAGGAAGGGTCAATCATGGCAGCCGGGGTAAAAACCCTGGCATCCATTCGCTGGATCAGGTAAAATATCACGGCCCGGTGCCCCTGCCTTTTCAGGCGGACCAGTTCATCCAGGTGTTTTTGCCCCCGGACGGTAACGGCATCGGGAAACATGGCCACGCCCTTTTCCACCAGGGTGCAATTTTTTATTTCCACATAGCAGCTTTTCCCGGACCCGTTTTCCAGCAGCAGATCAAGCCGGGTATGAGCGCTGGTTTTAACTTCGGATCTTACCTGGGGATAGGCATTCAGTTCGGTTACCTGCCCGTTCTCAATGGCGGCTTTGACCAGCCGATTGGGCACCTGGGTATTGACGCCGATCATGGAGTCCTTTGTCTGAATCAATTCCCAGGTATAGCCCAGTTTGCGCTTGGGATTATTGCTTTGGGAAACCCAGACAGGGGCCCCGGGCTCTGCACATCCTTTCATGGAACCGGAGTTGGGACAATGGGCTATAATCGTCTTTTTGTTCTCCAGTTCCACATCGGCCAGAAACCGTTTATACCGTCTCACCAGTCTGCCGTGCATCAGTTGCGGCAATTCATATCCTTCATAGCTCATCTGTTTCTCCCCATGGTTACCGGATCAGCCGAAGATAAACGGCCTGAAGTAAAAAACC
>JAHIVS010000010.1 GCA_018816605.1 Pseudomonadota bacterium | reverse complement strand
TTCTATGGTTCAGAATCCAGGCATCATGCGGCATATGGCAGTCATCTTGAGACTCTGCCGGGGTTGTGCCCAACGGCCAGCAGATTCGTATCTGCTGGACGGTGGATGGTGGGGGCGTTGTGAAATCAGACAGGGGAAGGCTTTCAAAAACCCTTTGAAGCAAGGGCAGGGCTGTGATGGCGCCATATTGACCGGGTGAAGGACTGCCGTCTGGCCTGCCCACCCAGACACCGGCCACATAATCTCCCATGATTCCAAATGCCCAGGCATCCCTGAATCCATAACTGGTCCCTGTTTTCCAGGCCATGGGAATGTGTCCGGCCAACGGGTTGATGCCTTCAAATCCGGGCATGGGCTGTAATAAGATGTGGCTGATCATCCAGGCAGCACCCGGAGACATTAAAAACCGGTCCTGTCCGGGATCATCCGGTGTCAGTCGGGGATTTCCGGAAAGACCATCCCTTGCCAGGGCTGTATAGAGTCTGACCAGAGATTCAAGATCCGTTCCCAGACCGCCCAGAATCATACTCAGATTGGGCTTGCCCGGCAATTTCAATCGCGCACCGGCATGGACCAGGCGGTCATGAAATTTTCTGGGCCCATAGGCTTCAAGCACCTGGACGGCCGGCACATTCAAAGACAATCGCAAAGCCTTTGTCACACTGACCGGACCGGTAAAGCCATTGGAAAAATTGCCCGGTTCATAGTCCTGTTGATATCGCGGGGTGTCTAACAGCAATGAATGGGAATGAATAAGTCCCTCATCCATGGCAAGGCCATATAGAAACGGTTTAAGTGTAGATCCGGGGGATCGAAGCGCCTGAATCATATCCACATGACCTTTGCGAGGGATACTTTGAAAATCGGCTGAACCGACATAGGCCTTCACCTCAAGCGTTTTATAGTTCACCACCAGAACGGCACCGGATTGTTCCGGTGAAAAGCCGGATATATAGTCTTTTACCACCTGTTCAAGGTGAACCTGGATATCGAAATCCAGGGTGGACACGATCTTGCGCAGTTGTGAATGATGATAAACCAATCGTCTTGCAGCAATCGCCGCCGTTACGGGTGCGGTGAACCGCAGGGCAATCACGGGTTCTTTTTTTGCAGCAATGACCTGTTCTTTTCCCCAGACGTGATAGGTTTCCATCCGGTCTAAAACTTTATCCCTGGCCTTTTTTGCCCGTTCAGGATGGCGGTCCGGCCGGTAAAAACTGGGGGCCTGGGGCAAAACGGCCAGGAGCGCTGCCTCTGCATGGGAAAGCGCTGACGCGGGTTTGCCAAGATAGGCAAAACTGGCGGTCTGGACCCCTTCAATATTGGAACCAAACGGGGCCAGGTTCAGGTAATGGGTGAGAATCTCCTCTTTTGTCAGATGATATTCCAGTTGCAGGGCCCGAAGCATTTGAATCCCTTTGCCGGCGATGTTTCTTTTACCGGGATGAAGAATCCGGGCAACCTGCATGGTCAGGGTGGATCCGCCGGAAATGATGCGGCCTGAAAAAACATTCTGGATCATGGCCCGGATAAAAGCAAAGGGATTGATCCCGGGATGATAAAAAAACCATCTGTCCTCATATGTAATCAATGCGGTTATATATAAGGGTGAGATTTCTTCCAGAAGGACAGGGTAGCGCCATACCCCGGCATCATCTGCAAAGGCCCGCAAAGGGGTTCCGTCCCTGGCCGTCACCAGTGTGGATCTGGTTTTTCCATCAAGATGGAGTGGGCAGGCCTGGTCCAGTCCCAGTAAAACCGCCCCCAATATCATACATCCCACGGCACAGAAAAGGGCTTGTTTGCAGATCCATGCCGGCCCTTTATTCTTCACACTGCTCCCACGTGTATCAGGGGTTGGTAATGGTGATCAGCGGCTTGACATCACCAATCGCCCGTATATATGGTTTGACCATATCTTCCACCAGGGGTGGCGGTACCAGAAAACTGCCCGGACTGACCACCCTTACCGGATAAAAAACCCTCAAGGGTTGTTTTCCAGGGATATCCAGCGCGGCAACAAATCTGTCATCACGGTATTCAGTATGGCGGATGGTAAAGCTTTGATGCCACTGGGCCACGGTTTTTTTATCCACTTTGATATCATCAATCATGGTGCTGCCGGAAAGGTTCGGGTCTTCAAGCTCCAGGCCGGCCGGAAGCAGATCCACGATCAGGCAGTTGGGCATTCTCTGGTCTGCTGAAAAAGACAATTCCACCATCATGCGATCACCGGATTTAAACGGGTTCTCATTTTCCCGGGCAAGCGCTTCTCCTGCAAGGGTCAGATATCTTCGCCGGATATTGACCCCATTGGAGACAGGTTCGGGCTTTTGATCAGGGTATCCTGCCAGGGTCACAGACAGATACAGGGTATCCGGGCCCAGGTTTTTTATTTCAAACCCATTGGCAGATTCTCCATCAACACTGGTCACCTGTTTTAAGCCGGCATAGTCTATTTGGGTTGTGACATTACCTGTTTTTAATTCAGCCTGCCAGGGCTTTTTATCCTGTTTTAAATTGATGCTGCCGGCCAGAACCAGGGCATTTCTTTCCTGGGTGCTGAGCCACTCCCGGTGATCCAGTTCTTCCTGCAGATGTAACATGAATTCGCCAGATTTTTTGAATTTAGGCGAAAAGGTCGATACCAGATAATAGGATACGGCCAGATCTCTTAAATTGCTGCCGT
>JAHIVS010000115.1 GCA_018816605.1 Pseudomonadota bacterium | reverse complement strand
GAGGGCCAGTATATCATCAACTGGTGTCCCCGGTGCCGCACCGCCCTAGCCGATCTTGAAGTGGAATACGAGGATAAGGATGCATATATGTATTATATCCGGTATCCGTTCAAGGATCAGAAAAAAGGGCTCACCGTTGCCACCACCCGGCCTGAAACCATGTTCGGAGACACAGCTGTTGCCGTAAATCCTGATGATCCGCGGTTTAAGGATCTGACAGAGACCCATGTGATGCTGCCCCTGACCCAAAGAGTCATTCCCATCATTCGGGATGCCTATGTGGATATCAAGGTGGGTACCGGTGCCCTGAAGGTCACCCCGGCCCATGATCCCAACGATTTTGCACTGGGAGAAAAGCACGGGCTTGAAAAGCTCAAGGTTATTGATGATGGCGGGAACATGCTGGGCTCTGCCGGTAAATTTGAAGGTCTTGACCGGTTTGAATGCCGTAAACAGGCCGTGGAAGCCCTGTCCGAATTGGGGCTGCTCGAGAAAAAAGTACCCATAAAACACAATGTGGGCAATTGCTACCGATGCCACACCGATGTAGAGCCTTCTATTTCCAAACAATGGTTTGTAAAGGTCGCACCCCTGGCCCGGAAAGCTTCGGAAGCTGTTCGCAGCGGCCGGACCAGAATTATTCCGGAAACCTGGTCCAAAACCTATTTTGACTGGATGGACAATATCCGGGACTGGTGTATTTCCCGGCAGATCTGGTGGGGGCACAGAATCCCTGTCTGGAAGTGTTCTGTCTGCCCTGCGGTCATTGTGGAAGAGACAGATCCCAGTGCCTGTCCCGTCTGCGGGTCCAAAGAAATCGTCCAGGAAACCGATGTTCTGGATACCTGGTTCTCCAGTGCCCTCTGGCCCTTTTCAACCATGGGATGGCCTGAGAATACAGCGCTTTTAAAAACATTTTATCCGACCAATGTTCTGGTGACAGGCTTTGACATCCTTTTTTTCTGGGTGGCCAGGATGATGATGATGGGCATTCATTTTATGGACAACCAGGTCCCTTTTGAGGATGTCTATATCCATGCCCTGGTCAGGGATGAAAACGGGAAAAAAATGAGCAAGTCCAAGGGAAATGTGATTGATCCCTTGAAAGTGATTGATCAATACGGGGCAGATGCTTTCAGATTCACCCTGGCTGCCTTTGCCGCCCAGGGCCGGGATGTGAAGATGTCCGAAGACAGGGTGGAAGGATACCGGCATTTTGTGAACAAGTTGTGGAACGCCTCACGGTTTGCCCTCATGCATATTACTCAGAAAGATACCCTCATTGATATAGAAAAGCTCTCCCTGCCGGAACGATGGATACTCTCCCGGTCTGCAGCCACGGCCCTTGCCGTAAAACAGGGCATTGAAACCTATAAATTCAATGAGGCGGCATCGGCTGTTTACCAGTTTGTGTGGCATGAATTCTGCGACTGGTTCCTTGAAATGGTCAAACCGGCCCTGTATGAAAAAGAGGGGGTTGTCCGGCGGGATACCGCCAGAGCTGTATTGTCAAAGGTATTGGAAGATATCCTGGTCATGCTCCATCCGTTTATGCCCTTTGTGACCGAGGAAATTTATGATATTTTACCGGCCACGACCGGATCTGTCATGAAGGCCTCTTTCCCCTATGACCCGGCTGTTTATGAACAGAACCGGAACGAGGCCATTGAACGGGAGATGAGTTTTGTGTTCGGACTTATCTCGGATATCAGAAATATCAGAAGTGAAATGAATATCCAGCTGTCCATGCGGATCAAGGTGCTGGCAAATACGGAAGATGAACGGGAAAAAATTATTATTGCGGAAAATAAAGCCGTGATTGTCAACCTGGCCTGCCTGGAAAGTTTTTACTTTAGTGATGCTGCCAGTATTCCTTCCTCATGCGCTACATCCGTGACCGGCAATACCACCTGTTTTGTCTCCCTGGAAGGGGTGATCGACTTTGAAAAGGAAATTGCACGCCTGGAAAAAGATCTGGAAAAAAACACAAAGGAATTACTGGGGGTTCAGAAACGCCTGAACAATGAGAGTTTCCTTGAGAAAGCGCCCGATGAGGTGGTTGCAAAGGTAAAGATCCAGCACGCCGAACTTGAAGAAAAAAATGAAAAACTTGCGGCCAACCTGACACGCATTAAAAAGATGAAGTGAGCATCATGGACATGACCGAACAGATCATCGGGTTGGCCCTGTTTGAAGACGCAGGTCTTGGAGATATCACCACCGAGAGTATTTTGCCGGCCCCCTGCAAAGGACGCGGAAGGATCATTGCCAAGGAATCTTTGGTGCTTGGGGGAATCAATGTGGCCAAAAAGGTGTTTCATCTGCTGGATCCTTCCATTGTCTGCACCTCTGCCTTTAAAGACGGGGATGTAATCCAAGACGGCCAGATCCTTTTTGAAGCGGAAGGGGATCTGCTGTGCCTGCTCAAGGGGGAACGGGTGGCCCTGAATTTTCTGCAGCGGCTCTCGGGGATTGCCACCTTGACCCGAACCTTTGTTGAAACCCTTGACAACCCAAAGGTTCGCCTCACGGACACGAGAAAAACCACACCGGGTTTCCGGATTCTTGAAAAGGAAGCTGTCAGGGCAGGGGGAGGGCATAACCACCGCATGTCACTCTTTGACGGCATTTTAATCAAGGACAACCATATTGCCGTTGCAGGCTCCATTGCAGAGGCGGTTCATGCGGTTCGGGCCCGGACCTCCCATCTGATGAAAATCGAGGTGGAGGTCTCGTGCATGGATGAAGTCAGGCAGGCCCTTGCCGCCAATGTTGAGGTGATCATGCTGGACAATATGGATACCACGGCCATGGCCGAGGCCGTGGCCTATATAAAGGGCAGGGCAATTGTGGAAGCCTCGGGGAATGTCTGCCTTTCCACCCTTAAGGCCATTGCAGCCACAGGGGTGGATGTGATTTCATGCGGAGCCCTGACCCACCAGGCCAGATCCGTTGATCTGAGCATGCGGATTAATCGCCTCTGAAATGGTTGTCAATTTCGGGTAGGGGAAAAAGGATCAGGAAGCGGTCAGTTTATTTCGTCCGGTTTCCTTGGATTTGTACAGGGCTTTGTCCGTGCGTCGGATAAAGGCGGTGAAATCTTCTCCGTCCACGATTTCACTGGCCCCGAGGCTTACGGTGACCGATACCTCTTTTCCCTTTTCGGGAACAAAGATTTCAGCTGCAATTTTGTCTTTTATCCTGGCGCCGACCACGCAGGCCATTTTAATATCGGTTTCAGGCAGGATGATGGCAAATTCTTCTCCGCCATACCGATAGGCGGTGTCCATGGAACGCATGCATTCGCTGATAACGCGTCCGATACGCATTAAAACCTCGTCTCCTTCAAGGTGGCCCCAGGTGTCATTGTAGTGTTTGAAAAAATCAATGTCCAGGATCAGCAGGGACAATGTTCTGGAATAGCGGTTGTAGCGCTCTATTTCCTGTTTGATCTGATGGAAAAACTGCCGGGAGTTATACAGCCCGGTCAGGGCATCGGTAATGGCGAGCTGTTTCATTTCCGTGAGCAAAAGCGCCCGTTCCTTTTTGAATTCAGATTCCCGCAACACCCGTTTGATTCTCAGGTCCAGTTCTTCAAACCGAAAGGGTTTGAAAATGAAATCGCTGGCACCGGCTTTAACCGCTTCCTCATAGGAATAGTCGGCAGAGTACCCGGTCATCACCATGACGTCAATATCAAATTGCGACTTGATTTTTTTGGTCAGCTCAAGCCCGTCCATGCCCTGCATCATGATATCCGTGAGCACCATATCTGCTTCAAAGGTTTTTAAAATGGTCAAGGCCTCTTTTGCATTGAGTACGCTTTTAACATTATAGGAGAGAATTTTGAGATATTCTTCCACCGATTCCTTGATGGCAACATCGTCGTCCACAATCAGAATAGAGTAAGTCATGGTATTTCTCCTGGAAATGATCACACGCAAGTGAGCTTATCTTGACACTTTTGAGCGTACTTGGTAAATATACACAAACAAAATTATGCTAGATAGATGATATTTGTCAACTCTTAAGTGCGGAGTCCAATTGAAGTTAGATAAAAACAATATTAGAAATTTCAGTATCATTGCCCACATTGACCATGGCAAGTCCACTCTGTCTGACCGCTTGATACAATTGTCAGGAATCATATCCGACAGAGACATGAAAGAGCAGATTTTAGATTCCATGGACATTGAACGGGAGAGGGGGATTACCATAAAGTCCCAGACCGTCTCCCTTCCCTATACCTCCCCGGACGGGACCCAATATCTGTTAAATCTCATTGACACGCCCGGACACGTGGATTTCTCCTACGAGGTTTCCCGTGCCCTTGCGGCCTGCGAAGGCGCCCTGATCATTGTGGATGCCACCCAGGGGGTTGAAGCCCAGACCCTTGCCAATTTATACCTTGCCATGGAACATGACCTTAAGATTATCCCTGTGATCAATAAGATTGATCTGCCGTCGGCGGCCATTGACTGGGCCCGGGACCAGATCGAAGAAGATCTGGGTCTGGATCCTGCCGATGCCCTCCTGGTGTCTGCCAAGACCGGCATCGGCGTGGACAAGATTTTCCAGGCCGTTGTGGAGGG
>JAHIVS010000009.1 GCA_018816605.1 Pseudomonadota bacterium | reverse complement strand
GTTGCAAGCAACGGGAAAGAGCTCGAACTGGAATACAAGGGCGTGGTCTACAATGAGATGAAAGGCGCCATGTCCTCTCCTTCCCAGGTGCTTTCCAGATCCATATTAGCAAGCCTTTACCCGGACACCACCTATAGCAACAACTCCGGAGGGGAGCCTGCCGATATTCCCAAACTGACCCATGAAGCCCTAAACGCGTTCCATGAAAAATATTATCACCCGTCCAATTCCTATTTTTATACCTATGGGTCCTTCCCCCTGGAAGAGGCCCTGGCCTTTATTTCAAAAAAAGTGTTGGATAAATTTGACTATTTAAAAATTGATTCCGCCGTGCCGCCCCAACCCCGGTGGGACACTCCCAAAGAAATCTGTCAGGCCTATGCCTATGCCGACCCCGATGATCTGACCCGTAAATACCAAGGATGTGTTGCCTGGCTGACCTGTGATATCAAGGATTCCTTTGAAATTCTGGTGCTCACGGTGATAGAACAGATCCTTCTGGGAAATTCTGCCTCCCCCCTGCGCAAGGCATTGATTGATTCCAATCTGGGGTCTGCCCTTTCCGATGCAACCGGATTTGATGCAGACAACCGGGATACCATGTTTGTCTGTGGCCTGAAAGATATTGCCAAGGAATCGGTTCCAAAAGTCGAGGAGATCATTTTTTCAACATTGCGCCAGGTGGCGGACAAGGGAATCGACCAGCAGCTGATCGATTCAGCCATTCACCAGATTGAGTTTTACCGCAAGGAAATCACCAACACCCCCTATCCCTTTGGGATTAAGTTACTGCTTTCCTTTGCCGCCACCATGATCCATGACGGGGACCCTGTCGCCTGCATCAATATTGATGAGGATCTTGAAAGACTGGCACAAAAAATCGATCAGGGGGGATTTTTGGAAGAACGGATCACTCACTATTTTCTTGAAAACCCCCACAGGGTTCTGTTTACCCTGGAACCGGACGACCAAATGGAAGCAAACCAGACAAAAGAAACCAAAAAAGAATTGCAAGCCATCCTGTCAAACCTTACACCTGATGATCTGGCAAGAATCAAACAGGACAGCCAAGCCCTTGAGTTGCTCCAGGAGTCAGAAGAAGACCTGTCGACACTGCCCACCCTGGATCTCGCCGATGTCCCCCCTGATATCGAAATCATCCGCCCCGACCAGATCAAAGAAGTGCGCTTTTCCACCTGTTATGACAAGGCCACTTCCGGGATTCTCTATTTTACCTGCCCCGTGGGTGCCGGAAATATCCCCGGGGATCTGTTTCCCCTGGTTCCCTTTTTCGCCCAGGCCTTTACCAACAGCGGCACAAAGAAATCTTCCTATTCAAAAATTGCGGAAACCATGGACCTTTATACCGGCGGGATCAGCATGTCTCCCTTTTCCGGCTCCTATTTTTCCAAGGATGCGGATTCCCATTCGTTTCTGGCCCTCCAGGGAAAAGCTTTGGACCGGAACATTGACCGCTTGTTTGATATGATTGATGAATTTGTCACAGCCTTTGGATTTGGAGATCAAGACCGGCTGAAAAATCTGCTGCTCCAATACCAGTCCGGCATGGAATCCTCCATCGTTTCGGCAGGTCACCGGTATGCCATCTCCCTTTCAGCGCGACACCTGTCAAAAGCATCGCATATCAACGAACTCTGGCATGGAATAGACCAGTTCCAACTGATCAAAAAAATCACCGGACAGGTGACGGACCCGGATACCGGCAAGAAGGGATTGGATCGTCTGTCGTCCGATCTGGAAACCATTGCCGCCGTCCTGTTCCGGCGGGACAATTTAAAACCGGCCATCATCGGAAGCAAACCCTCTCTGAAACAGGCCGACCAGAGAATTGTCCAACTCCACGACCAATTGGCCAATGGGTCCGAAAACACCTTTTTCACACCGGACATTGATCTTGACACAAGAAGGCCCTACGACGGATGGTATACCAACACTGCGGTTTCCTTTGTGGGCCAGTCTTTTAAAACCGTGCGCATCACCCACCGGGATTCCCCGGGGCTGGCGGTGATCAGTAAAATTTTAAGATCCCTTTACCTGCACCGGGAAATCAGGGAAAAAGGCGGTGCCTACGGCGGATTTGCCACCTACAATACAGAAGAGGGCATCTTTTCATTCGGCTCTTACCGGGACCCCCACATTAAACGGACCCTGGATGTGTATAAAAACGCCTGCGATTACATTATCCGGGGGGAATTTTCCCAAACAGATGTAAAGGAAGCCATCCTCCAGGTCTGCTCGGATATTGACAAACCCGAAACACCGGG
>JAHIVS010000705.1 GCA_018816605.1 Pseudomonadota bacterium | reverse complement strand
TTCTATGTCGCTGTCGCTAATTAAAAAACCGCTTGTGTTTTGGGGGACAAAAAATGGTTTCAACCCCACTTCTTCTTTGCGGATTATTTCAATATTTTTTGCCCACGGCCAATGTCCAATTTTGGAAATAATAACGCTATGTTCGCCTTTTTTTAATTTGAAAACTGGGTTGGTTTTTTGCAGAGGAATGATTTCTTGATTATCCACAAAAATGGACAAATCGCTTTCGGAAGTTTTTATGAGAAGAGTTCCATATTGATTATTGTTTTGAAAAAGAAAGAATGCGCCAACTAAAATAATTATCAGTCCGATTGCGGACATAAATACAAGTCGGTTTTTTTGTTGCTTTTGTTCTTTTGGCATTGCGTCTATCATAACCATTCTGCTTGTGAAAATCAACCAAAAGCCGTAAGATGAAGGGAATGAAACAGGATAAATTTGTGATTCAAGGTTTGGGTGGCAAGAAAAAATTGGCGGGCGAAATAAAAGTGAAGGGAGCGAAAAACGCCGTGTTGCCCGTGATGGCGTCCAGTATTTTATTTGAGGACGGCTTTCAATTGACCAATGTGCCGGAGATTGAAGATATCCGCCGTT
Organism: Pseudomonadota bacterium; assembly: GCA_018816605.1. The sequence goes on along the minus strand of JAHIVS010000705.1, from coordinate 1,817 downwards.
TGACAGAAATTTTCGCCGGTTTGGGAATTAAAATTAAAAAACAAAGCGAGGGTGAGTATTTGATAGATGCGAGCCAAATAAATAAGACCGCTAAAATTGACGAGGAAGCGTCTAAAAAAATGAGAGCCTCCATTATTTTTACCGGTCCGCTCTTGGCGCGTTTTGGCGAATTGATTTTTCCTCATCCGGGGGGGTGCGTGATTGGCGCGCGCCCGATAGATTTGTTTTTGGAAGGGTTTGAAAAAATGGGAGCGCTGACGCAAATTAAAAAAGGCAAATATTTTGTTAAGGCTCGCGGGGGGAAATTAAAAGGCGCCGAGATTTTTTTCAAAATTCCCAGCGTGACGGCGACCGAAACTTTTATTATGGCGGGGGTTTTGGCGACCGGAAAAACTATTTTGCAAAATGTGGCGTTGGAACCGGAGATTATCAGTTTAATTGATTTTTTGAATTTATGTGGCGCGCAGATAAAAGGGGCGGGCACTCCGACGCTTGAAATTAGCGGGGGCGTTTTGTTGAAAGCGAAGGGGCGTCAATATAAAACAATTCCTGACCGTTTGGAAGCCGGTAGTTTTTTGATTTTAGGTGCTCTTTGCGCGACAGATTTAAAAATTTGCGATTGTTGTCCAGCACATCTTAAAATTTTGATAGAATTTTTGAAAGATTCCGGCGCGCGTATAGAAGTCGGCGAGGATTATCTTTGGGTGAAAAATTCGTCAAAACAAAAAACGCATTTCAAATCTTTTAATTTGAAAACTCACGAATACCCAGGTTTTCCCACCGATTTGCAATCTCCCACGGTTGTGTATTTGACGCAAGCTGTTGGTGAAAGTTTGGTTTTTGAAACTATTTTTGAGGGGCGATTGAATTATACCGCCGATTTGGTTAAAATGGGGGCGAATATAAAAATGTGGGACGCGCATCGGGCGACCATCGTTGGTCCGACGCCTTTGCGAGGCAGAGAATTGGAAGGTCCCGATATTCGCACTGGTTTCGCGTTTGTGATTGCCGCTTTGGTGGCGGATAAACAATCAACCATCAATAATGTCTATTATATAGACAGAGGATATGAGCAGATTGAAAAACGTTTGCGAAAAATCGGCGCGGATATAAAAAGAGTGTAAAAATTTTTAATTTTTCTGGATCGCTTCGCTAACCGCTCGCGAAGACGGGCGAGGCTCCGCCTCGCCCGTTGTCTCTGCGAGAAGCGATCTTGGGGAGCGACGAAGCAGTCCAGACAAATTGGGAAAATTGGCAAAGCCAATTTTCCCCTAAATAACAAAACAACAAACTATTAACTAATCACCATCAATCATTAACCAAAACATTATGTCTTTTTTCACTAAAAAATTAGGAATAGATTTGGGAACGGCGAACACTTTGGTGTATGTTCCCAAAAAAGGAATTGTTCTCAACGAGCCGTCGGTGGTGGCTATTTCGGAAGTGGATAATAAAATTTTAGCGGTGGGTGCGGAAGCGAAACTGATGATTGGCAAAACGCCCGAAAGTGTTATCACTTATAGACCGATGCGCGACGGGGTGATTGCCGATTATAAAGTGGCGGAAGCGATGTTGCGTTATTATATTAATAAAGCGTTGGGCAAATGGAATTTTTTCAAGCCAGAAGTTATTATTTCGGTGCCAGCTGGCGTGACCTCAACGGAACGACGGGCGGTGATTGAGGCAGCGATGCGCGCGGGCGCTAAAAAAGCCTTTGTGGTGAAAGAGCCGATTTTGGCGGCGATTGGCGCGGGTGTAATGATAGAAGAACCAGGCGGACATATGATTGTTGATATCGGTGGCGGGACAATTGATGT
>JAHIVS010000704.1 GCA_018816605.1 Pseudomonadota bacterium | reverse complement strand
GGACTTGTGGCAGCCTTGGGAGCGCTGATTGTGGTGGGGCTAAGCATCCTTCAGGAGGTATTGGTAAAACAGAGCATGGCAGAGGCCAATGCCCTTAATACTAAAAATTTTAGGTTCATTGATTCTTTTATGAGAAATGTCAAGGTTATCAACGGCATGGGCATGATCGAGGCCATACAAACCCGGTTTGCCCGGGGCAATACCCGGGTTCTGAAAAATCAGACCATGTCCAGTATGGTGGCTGCGGCGATTCAGGCTGGAATCAAGCCCATGCAGAATCTGATCCAGGTGATGATCTACTGCGCCGGGGCCTATCAGGCTGTAAAGCACGGCTTTGATGTGGGCCTTATGGTGGCAGCCTCCATTATAATGGGCAGAGGGCTGGGGCCGTTAATGCAGGTGGTTTCATCCTGGCGTATGACAGTCCAGACAAGAGGCGCTTATGATAGGATAAAGGCCTTTTCACAGATAGCTGTGAATCAGGATAAAAAAATAAGCCTGCCGTCTCCTAAGGGCAATATTAGTGTTCAAAATGCAGTATTGATAAAAGCCAATCAGATTTTGATCAGAGGCGTTTCTTTTGACATGACCCAAGGGGAGTTTTTAGGGCTCATCGGCCCCTCAGGAGCAGGCAAAACTAGCCTGTGCCGCCTGCTTTTAGGAATATGGCCGCCCTCAGGGGGGCGGGTGAGCCTGGACAACAATGATATCTTTGCCTGGGACAAGGAAGAAATCGGGCAGCATATCGGATATCTGCCCCAGGTCATAGAATTGTTTCCAGGAAGTGTGGGAGAAAATATTGCACGACTAGGAAAAGTAGACACCAACCAGCTTGAGGCGGCAATTGATCTGACCGGCATACAGGAAATGGTGGAAAGTTTCCCCGAAGGCCTGGACACCCAGCTTGAAGGGGAGAATGGTCTTCGTCTCTCAGGGGGGCAGCGCCAAAAAATCGGCCTTGCAAGGGCATTATATGGAAACCCTAAGCTGCTGGTCTTAGATGAACCCACATCCAATCTGGATGAGTCAGGGGAAAGTCAGCTGCTTGAGGCATTAAACAAACTAAAAACCGACAATACCTGCACCTGCATCATGGTGACCCATAAACCCGCATTGCTCCAGTCCATGGACCGGATCATGGTGCTGCAGAACGGCAGTGTTGCCATGCTCGGCCCCAGAGATGAGGTCTTTTCAAAACTGACGGGGGCAGCATGATTCAATTTTTAAAATCCTGTATGAAATATTTTGCATATGCAGGGCTGTTTTCCCTGTTTCTCAACACCCTTGCCCTGACCTTTTCCATCTATATGCTGGCGGTCTATGACAAGGTTTTAAGCTCGGGCAGCATGGCAACTTTATCCGTAATCACCCTGATTGCAATCCTTGCCCTTGGCAGCAAAGGCTGCCTTGAATACTGCCGCTCAGTCCTGCTGATCCGGGCCGGGATAAGAATCGATGCCCTTTTAACCCCCAGGGTGCTGAAAGATATGCTTAAAGACCTGGGACGGGCAGAAAGCATGAAGTATTCAACAGGACTTAAGGATATTAATACCCTGAGAAATTATCTCGGGGGAAATGCCATCTTTGCCTTTTTTGATGTGCCCTGGATCTTTATCTACCTTGGCATCATCTTTCTTGTCCATCCGGTGCTGGGCATGACAGCAACGGCAGGGGCTATCGTCATTTTAGTTTTAGGACTGCTCCAGGACAGGCTGACCCGAAAAAAACTGGCAACGGCAGAAGAATATAACCGCCGGGGCAGGCAATGGCTGCTGACAAGTTTCAGAACGGCACCCGAGCTTCAGAGCATGGCCATGATCCAGAATGCCGGCAAAGGATTCTGCAGGATCCATGACAAGGAACTTTTATCCAACAACCAGGCAGGCATTAAAAGCCATATGCTGTCAGCTGTAAGCCAGAGTTTCGGTGCGTTGATGCAGGTGATTATATTTGGGGCAGGCGCTGCCCTGGTGGTGGGAAATAAGGCGGACCCAGGGGTGATTATTGCCGCTTCCATTATC
>JAHIVS010000114.1 GCA_018816605.1 Pseudomonadota bacterium | reverse complement strand
CAGGGCCATTTCATGGTGATGGATTTTGTCAATCCCCTGGCCCAGAACCCAATTGATCCCGGCATAAAGCCCGGCAATTCCCAGCAGATTCAGGGTCCCGTATTCAAGTCTATGGGGATATTCCTCAAGGTGGTGGCGCTGGGCAGACTTGACACCGGTTCCGCCGGCCCTGGTATGCTGGATGGTCACCCCTTCTTTGACATAAAGTCCGCCGATACCTGTGGGGCCCATAAGGGACTTGTGTCCGGTAAAGGCAATGACATCAATATTCATTTCTTCAATATCAAGGGCAAGTTTCCCGGCTGTCTGGGAGGCATCCACCAGAAAGGTCACGCCCCTTTCCCGGCAGCGCTTGCCGATTTCTTTTATGGGCTGGACGGTTCCAATGACATTGGAGCCGTGGTTGACCACCACCAGGCGGGTATTGGACTTAAATTTTGACACAAACGCATCTGGATTCACAAAGCCATTTTTATCAAAGGGAAGATGGTCAACCTCAACCCCTTGGTAGCTGGACATGTGATGCAGGGGGCGCAGAACCGCATTGTGTTCAAGGCAGGTGGTGATCACATGGTCGCCGGGAAAGACCAGGCCGTTGATGGCCAGGTTGAGGGCATCGGTGGAGTTGGCAGAAAAAATAAGCCGCCTGGGGTCTTTGCCGTTAAAATAGGCCGCCATGGTTTTCCGGGTAGTTTCAACAAGATTGCCTGCCGCAATGGAAAGATCATATCCGGAACGGCCCGGGCTGACGCCGTGATTCCGGTAAAATTTGTCCATGAAGGTGTACACTGGTTCGGGTTTTGGAAATGAGGTGGCCCCATTGTCCAGATAAATAAGATCTTCCATCCGTGGGCTCCAATTTGTGATTATGTATGAACTAAATCCAAGTGGTATTTATTATGTATGTATTTTAAATGTAATGCACATACATGTCAAGGCATGCTATAAAATTTCCAGAGCCGGCGTGGCTAACCTGGAAAAGTTGACAGACCGGTCAGGAGAATTAAGATCGGTAACGGCCAGAGTGATGGGGACGCAAATCTGGATGGCAAAACTTTGGTGGGCAAGGGGAGGTGTGAATCGGGTGGCCGGCCGTTAACCCTTTTTTTTACCGGGTTCCCATGATCTGGGCAACCGAGTTTCGAATGTGGCGGGCGGTGCACTCCCGGATCTGGGGTTCGTTTTTTTTGCAAATGGCCTCAATCAGCTCAAGGGGTTCTGTGAAGAAAACCTTGTGATCAATCTGCCGGGGGATGGAAAGCCAGAACCGCAGATAGTGACTCAGGATACGTTCCAGAATTTTGGCCAGGTGGATGTTTTTGGCAACCCGGAAGATAAAGTGGTGGATGGTAAAATCAAAATCCACAATGCTCTGGTTACTGCTGGATTCGGTAAAGGTATTGATTTTTTCCCGGATTGCTCCGAGTGTCTCCATCTCCTCCGGGGTTACCCGCTCCATTGCCCAGATATTGGCCTGGACCTCCATGACCATTCGGATCTCTGTTATTTCCCGGATTCTTTCAAGGCTTAAGGGGGTAACGATGAAATGGGAACCATGGCGTTTGATCCATTCTTCGGATTCAAGGGAAATCAATACTTCTTTAATGGGCGTCCGGCTCACGTTAAATTCATTGGCCAGGGCACTCAAATTTAAAACGCTTTCAGGGGCCAGTTCCAGGTGGATAATTTTTTTCCGCAAGGCTGCATAAATCTGGCCGGGATCTGTTTGTTTTCCCATGGGTATTTCCTGTGTGGGTAAATTTAATTTGTATCCATGGTAGATTCATTTGCCGTTAATGTCAAGACAGCACCCTTCGGCCGGCGATCTATCCCCAAGGTTAAGAACATGACCTAAAAAAAATGAATCTCCTGGTTTAATTGGCCGGGGTTTTGTATGATATCCAAAGATGAATGGGCGCGGTATTTTGATGTTTCAGGCCAGAGGCGAGGCCGATGCAGGGTATGACATGAGCGGGAAAAAATATTATTATTCAGTGGGCAAGGCTGTAACGGATCCGGTCCGCAAAGCCCAGATTAAAATCAAGCGGTCTGTATTCACCTGTTCCCTTGCCTTTGTGTCTTCAATCGAGGAGGCCAGGGCGTTTATTACAAAAATCTCAAAGGAGAATAAACGCGCTACCCATAATTGCTGGGCCTATATCGTGGGCGAGCAGGGGGAAACCCGTCATTGTTCCGATGCAGGAGAGCCCGGGGGGACTGCCGGTAAACCCATGCTCAATACATTGTCAAGCCGTGATATGACCCAGATTGCGGCAGTGGTGACCCGACAATATGGGGGGGTGAAGCTGGGGATACGCGGACTGATCCAGGCCTATTCAGAATCCGTGGCCATGGCCCTTGACCTCAATCCCCTGGTCAAATTGATAAAAACCGTGAGAATCTGTGTTAAAATATCCTATGGTCAGAACGACACATTTTTAAATCAGATACGCCGGTTTCAGGCGGTGATACACCACACCGAGTATGCACAAGCGGTTCGCCATGAGATTGAGGTGGAAAACGACCATTTTCCCTTACTTGAATGCGTTCTTTCAGAATATCAGGACCAGGGGAAATTATGGTTTGCTATCCGGGCGCAAGGTTAGAGCCTTGTGGTAATCATCTCCCAGTCTCTTTTTGATCCATCCCCGCTGGAACACGACATTTCCATTATTCTGACCCGTGCAATTTCGTTTTTAACAACGGTTTTGGCATAGCGGCCGTTGATGCGGGTTCCGCTGAGGAGTTTGCCGCTGACATCCAGAATGGGCTTGGGAGGATTGGCCTGGTTATGCCTTTTTAGATTGAATTTTTCCGCAACCCCCTGTTTTACGGCGTTGGAAAAATAGGCAGCCTCTCTTTCAAACATTTCCTTTTTTTGTTCAAGGAGAGCCCTTAGGGCATAGATTGATGTTATTTCCTGGCCGATAGAGTCCAGACGGGTTGCAAGGTCTTCTTTTTCCGGTGATTCTTGCAAGGTCTTTGCACCCTGGGTGGATTGAGCAAGGAGATCTTTCCTTGATTGTTTGAGCAGCTCCAGTTGTCTGTTTGCTTCTGTCATTTCCTGGTCTGTTTTGTTTTTTTCAAAGGTTTTGGTTTCAAAATAGGCCTGGTTTTTTTCTATGAATTGATTTAATGATTTTAATTCATTTTTAAGATAGGAGGAGGTCCCAACGGCAATCACAGAGGGGCTGCTTTTTTCCGACCCCACCTGCCATATTTTTGCCCCTCCCCTGGCAGACAAGGTGGATGCATACATTTTCCCCTTTAGCATTTTAAAGGTGCCTTCCATGACCATCTCGGTCTCAACCACCTCTTTGCGCACATCAACGTCGCCCATGCAGGAAATTGTGGAGCGATGAATAAAACCGGCGGATATACTCCCTTTTGCGATGATAGAGGCATCGGTGACCCCGTTTTCAACACAGACATTTCCCTTTGCCCGAATGATACCGCCATCAACGGAGCGGGCAACCACATCAATGCCCTCCACCTTGAAACCATCTTTAATGGTCCCTGTAATAAAAATGTTTTTGTCAAACTTGATGTGGCCGGTGGTATAATCCACGTTTCCCTTGATGATATAGGCATCATTGAGAATCACTTCGCCCGTCTGGGTCAGTTTCGGGTACCCGCTTACCTGGGCAATGGCTTGCAGCTTGTCCGGGGAAAGCTTTACGCCGTTTCCGCAGTTGAGTTTCACCTCTAGGGGCTTGGCCGGGGGCACCACGTCCCCAAATACATTGACCCCGCTCTTCCCGTCTTTTGAGGGGATTTTCTCGGCAAGGATTTCACCGGCCATTGCAAAGGGGATATCGCCCCGGCTTTTGAAATCAATGGACCCGTCCCTGGAAATCATTCCCGCTTTGAGATGCTCCTGCTCAAACATATAAAAAATTTGGGCATCGGTTCCGTCTAGTGGGTCAAGTCCCCTTGCCAATTCAAAAAATTTTTGTGTGTAGGCATCATTGTCCAAAAACTCCTGGAGGCGCTCAACCGGTGCAACTCCGTAAATGATGCCATTTTTCTCTATCAAATTTGTCAGGTTCTCCAGGGAGAAGGGTTTTTTAAATTTATCGGTTTTTATCATGTGGGCCGATAAGGCATCACCGGAAATACGGATGGTGATGGCCATTTCCCGGATTTCCTTGACACCCGACTGGCCCATCAGGGTGGATGGGGACGGGGGGGGAGTGCCGGTTTTCCTGAAGCCATTGTCATTTTTTTGTTTCTGGAGGATCAGTTTCCGCTGGCGTTCCGATATCATGCCGGCATCCACCAGCAAGTCGCCCAGGAAAAGATTGTTGCCCGATGCAGCAAGGACTTTTTGTTCTTCCAGGGCCAGGTTCAGGTTGGATTGGGTTAAAAAGTCAAATTGAATGCACAAAGAGCCGAACCGCGTGTCTTCCTGGGCCCTGGCAAAGCTGAGACAGGTTTTTTTAAGTCCGCTGATGTCCTGGGGGTGGACATACCGCTTGGCCATCATCAGCTTCAGGACTTCCCCTTCCGAGGTGATCCTGGTGTTGTTCATATCCCTGGCCAGTCGCTGATAATTTTCTTTGTTTAAATAATTGAGGAACAGGGCAATTTTTGTTACCAGCGAGTTTTGACACTCAATGGGTGTCGGTTGCCCAAGGGTGCGCGTTTTTTCTTCCATGGTCATTGTGGCATTTCCTCCGGACAAAACTTTAGTATCGGTTCCGGGAAAGGTCAAGGGGAAAATGAATCCTTGACCTTTCATTCCCTTGGGCAGAGAAAGGGATTGACAACCCCATTAATTTAAGTATAATTAAAATATAGTTAACTATACTTAAGTTTGGTGGGGATATGAAAACAAAATTGGGCGCCTTGTTGCGGGCCATAAGAAATTCAAGACATTTAACCATCAAGGAGGTGGCATCCAAGGCCGGTGTCAGTTCCAGCCTGCTCTCACAGATCGAGAGGAACAGAATTTCCCCTTCCCTGGACACCTTGCTGCAATTATTGGAAGTGTACGGGGTTTCCCCCACTAAATTTTTTAAGGATTATGAAACCCATTCCAAAGTGGAGATTATCAAGAAAAATGAAAGAAAAATCTATCGGCGGAAGGGTTTTAAATATGAAAAACTCTGTGGAGAAAGCCAGGTAAAGGGAAATCATTCTTTTAGCGCTTTTTTCCTGGAACTGGCGCCGGGTCAGAAACGGGGGGACGCAGGCGACGGACACCTGGGGCGCGAACTGGGAATTGTCGTCTCCGGCAGTGCCCGCTT
>JAHIVS010000113.1 GCA_018816605.1 Pseudomonadota bacterium | reverse complement strand
TATATAGTCTTCCAACGTTTGTTTTTCTCCGGACCCGGCTTTCAGGGGTGCCATCAGGCCACCTGTTTAATACCGGCAGGGCCCAATTCTTTTATTTCCTTGGTAAACGCATTGGCCACCTGGGCAAATTTACTGCCTTCAGCAGACGAGATCCACACAAGTTGTACCCGGGCCGGATCAATTCCCAGCAATCCCAGAAATTTTTTTGTCATCCCAAAGGTTTTTTCAGCTTTTACATTACCGTCCAGGTAATGGCAGTCTCCCATGTGTCAGCCCGAAACCAGCACCCCGTCCGCCCCTTTTTCAAAGGCCTTGAGGATGTAGTTGGGATTGATGCCCCCGGAACACATCACCCGGATAATTCTCATGTTGGGCGGATATTGAAACCTACTCACACCTGCCAGGTCGGCTGCAGAATAGGAGCACCAATTGCAGGCAAAAGTGATAATCTGGGGCTCAAACGAATCGTTCATGGATCTATCCTTCTTCTTTAATTAAGGGCGGCTTCAACCATAGCCAACACTTCATTGTCATAGTGGAAAACACCGGCAGCACCGGTGGGGCAGGCAGATGAACAGGCTGCACAGCCCTTGCACAAGGCCTGCTGTACCCGGGCAAATTTTGCCTTGTTTTCATCTTCATACATTTCAATGGCCCCAAAGGCACAGGTGTCTTCACAGGCACCGCACCCCCGGCACAACGCTTTGTTCACAAAGGAAACCACCCCGTCCACCACCACGCTGGATTTGGACAGAACCACCGTGGCCCTTGAGACCGCCGCCTTTGCCTGGGCAATGCTCTCTTCAATGGGCTTGGGATAATGGGCCATGCCCGCAAGGAACATGCCGTCCGTGGCAAAATCAACGGGCCGAAGTTTGGCATGGGCTTCCATGAAAAAATTGTCATCGTTCAGGGTCAGTTTGAACATCTGGGCCAGGGCAGAATTGTCCCGGGGTTCAATGGCAGATGCCAGTACCAGAAGATCTGTTTCAATTTCCAGGGGCAGTCCCAGAATATGGTCCCGGGTCCGGATTATCAGGGAATCTGTCTGTCCTTCCACAACCGGTTTGTTTTCAAGGGAATACCGGATAAAGATAACCCCTTTGTCCCTTGCCTCCTTGTATAAAAGTTCCCGCTGGCCATAGGTCCGGATATCCCGGTAGAGCACATAGACATCCATTCCAGGATTCTTTTCCTTGAGCTTAAGGGCCGATTTCATTGAATGGGTGCAGCACACCTTGGAACAATAGGGCCGGTTCTTGTCCCGGGAGCCCACGCACTGGATAAACACCGCCGATCGCCAGGTGTCCGCCACACTCTCCTTGTTTCTAAATGCGGCATCCAGCTCCAGGTGGGTGACCACCCGTTCATCCTTACCATACAGGTATTGGTCGGGTTTGCTCTCTTTTGCGCCAATGGCCATGATCACAGCCCCGTGGTCGATGACCCTTTCTTTAGGGGCAACACTTACAACGGTTCTAAAATTTCCAATAAATCCGGAAGTCCCGGTGACCTGGGCATTGGTCATTATCTCAACCAGGGGGTGATCTTCCACCTGCCGGATAAGGTCTGCCAGGTTCTTTTCTATGGATTCGCCCTTCCAGGTCTGGTTCAGATACAGGGCATTGCCGCCCAGAGCGTTGTCTTTTTCCACAAGGGTTGTGAAAAATCCCTGGTTGGCAAGGCCCAGGGCTGCGGTGATGCCGGTGACCCCTCCGCCGATGACAAGGCATTTTTGTACAACCGCTACGGTCGGCTGGGACAAAGGATGCATGAGCCTTGATTTTGCAACGGCAATACGGACCAGATCGCAGGCTTTCTTTGTGGCCAGGGCCGGTTCCTTGGAGTGGACCCAGGAACATTGGTTCCGGATATTGGCCATTTCAATGAGATATTTATTTAAGCCGGCATCCTTGAGGGTTTCCTGGAACAGGGGTTCGTGGGTCCGGGGGGTGCAGGCGGCAATGACGATACGGTTCAGCCTGTTTTCCTTGATCACAGACTTTAACTTGTCCTGGGTATCCTGGGAACAGGTGAACAGGTTCTCTTCCACATAGGCCACATGGGACAGGGTCCTGGCATAGGCGGCCACGGCCGGAACGTCCACGATCCCGCCGATATTGGTGCCGCAATTGCAGACAAAAACCCCGATGCGGGCTTCCTGTCCGGCCACATCTGTCTCGGCCGGATAGGTGCGGATCTGGGTTAGGGTTCCCCGGGATTTTGCCAGACTGGTTCCGGCATCGCAGGCAGCTGCCGATGCTTCCATGACGGCCAGGGGAATATCCTTGGGTTCCTGGAGGGCGCCGCACACATAAAAGCCCTTTCTCGAAGTGCTGACCGGGGAAAAACTCTGGGTCTCAACAAAATGATGGGCATTGAGTTCAATGCCCATGTCCCGGACGGTCCGGGCAAGGTCCTTGGGCGTTTCCATGCCCACGGACAAGACCACCATATCAAAGGTTTCCGTGATGTTCAATCCGTCCTCACCCACATGGGTGCAGATCAGTTTCTTGTCCGCATCCTCGGTAATGGAATGGATCCTGGACCGGACAAAGCGAACGCCCTGCTCCTTTGCCCGTTCATAATATTTTTCAAAATCCTTTCCAAAGGTTCTCATGTCCATGAGAAAAATGGAGGCCTGGAATTCTCCGTCAATATGATCCTTTGTCATCATGGCTTCTTTTACCGCATACATGCAGCAGACCGAAGAGCAATAGGCATTGCCGCATTTGTTCTGGTCCCGTGATCCCACGCATTGGAGCCAGGCGATCTTTTGGGGCGCATGGTTGTCCGGATAACATTCAATGTGACCCATTGTGGGGCCACCGGCAGACAGGAGGCGTTCATATTCAATACTGGTGACCACATTGGGGAAATTGGCATACTGGTAATTGTCCAGTCCCGAAGGGTCAAAGGGCGCAAACCCGGCGGCCATGATTACGGACCCCACATTCAGGGTAATCTCTTTCTCCGTGTCTTCATACTGAATAGCACCCGTGGGGCAAACCTTGGCACAGGTCCCGCATTTGTCCTTGATCAGTTTGAGACATGTGGCCGGGTCTATGGCATATTTTAAGGGAACGGCCTGGGGATAGGGGACATAAATGGCCTTTCGTTTGTCGAGCCCTTCATTGAATTTGTCCGCAGTTTTGCCCGGACATTTTTTGGTGCACTCCCCGCAGGCAATACATTTGTCCATGTCCACATACCGTGGTGCCTGTCGAAGGGATACGGTGAAGTCCCCCTCCTCTCCTGTAACCGTGTGGACCGTTGTAAGGGTGTGAAGCTTTATGTTTAAGTGCCGGCCGACCTCGACCAGTTTGGGTGAGATCACTCACATGGCGCAGTCGTTGGTGGGAAATGTCTTGTCCAGCTGGGCCATGACCCCGCCAATGGCGGCATCTTTTTCGATGAGGTGAACCAGGAAGCCCGAATCCGCCAGATCGAGGGCCGCCTGCATGCCGGAAATTCCCGAACCGACCACCATCACCGAACCATGAATATTTTTAGGTGTTGCCATTTATTAACTCCAAAATTTTATATAAAGTCCCCTGGTCCCGGCCGAAAATACCCTGGCCTAAACAAGGTTGTCAGCAAGAAAGGAGATAAGGTCAATGATCTCCAGATCCTGGTCTGTATTCTTCTTGGCACAGGTCAGATGAATCTGACATTTGGGACAGGCCGTGATAATCGCCTTCGCCCCTGCAGTTGCTGCCTCCCTGAGGCGCTGGATCTGCATGGCCTTTGAACAGGAGGAACACTGCATCCAGGCCGTGGTGCCGCAGCAGACGGCATTTTCCCTGTTGTGCTCCATTTCAACAAGATGGGTGTCGGAAACCATCCTGATCAACTGCCGGGGCGCCTCATAGATCCCGGAGCGACGGCCCAGGCGACAGGGATCCTGAAAGGTGACCCGGGCCGGAGACTCGGCCTTAAAGGAAAGATTCGATTCCGGCAGTTTTTCTGCCAGAAAATCGGTGATATGGCGAACCGCAAAGGGCAAGGTCCCGAATTTTTCTGTATAGGCTTCCCTGAACATGGAATACCCTTCCGGGCATCCGAAAATAACGGTCTTGGCACCACTTTTTTGGATGGTTTCCATATTTTTTTGGGCCAACGTTTCAAAGGTGGTTTTATCCCCGCACCAGAAGGCATCATGGCCGCAGCAGCATTCATCATTACTGACAACAGGCGCAATTCCCATTCTATTCAATAATTTCAAATTGTTTTTGGCAGATTCGATCATCTGGAGCCCCAGGTATTCAAAGGCCAGGTCATAATAGGCGATGCAACCGGTAAAATAAAAATATTCCCCGGTTTCTGAAATTTTTCCTGCTGCCCTGGCCCAGGCGATTCTGTCCGGTTTGCTTCCCTGGGAGGTGGTTTTGTTCTGCCCGATCTGGGCGGCCTGGATCCGGGTGATGGTATGAAACATCCCGTGGTGGCTTAACTTCGGCAGGTTGTCCTGGTGCCGGGCCTTTTGCCGGAGCCCCCTGATAAAGGCGGGAAAATCTATTTCCACAGGACATCTGTCCGAGCACCGGGAACAACTAAGACACGCCCACAAGTCCGGGCTGTTAAGGATATCTCCTTCTGGTTCCTTCATGGCGCGCTTGATCATCTGCCGGGGGGAAAACCCCTCAAGTTCCATGGCAACGGGACAAGATCCTGTGCAAACCCCGCACTCCATACAATAATCAATCTGCTGTTCAGAAAGCTGCATATTTTCTATTCCAATGTGTAATATAAACCAAAGCCAAACCCTGAATTTGGCTTCTCCGAAAACAACTACCCCTTACTTCTGATCTCAAATGAAAAAAAATCTTCCAAAAAAAACCAAATTTTGCTATCTTGGAACCTGTTGGATTTTTAAATTTTATTCCGACGACCCTGTCGAGCGTGTCCAAAAAAATCAGTCTTTTCCTAGGGAAAACTTAACCTTAAAGATAAAAAAAGATTTAGTCAAGTTCCTTTTATAAATTTTTCCAATATCTTATCATACTGTTTTACTAGGATTTCCCATGAAAAACGACGGGTATGATCGGACAAGCTTTGACGAATGGGGAAAAATCTGTCCGGGTCCCGCAAAAAGCTTTCCAGTTTTTCCCCGAGTTCTGCCGTGGTTTTATAAATGATTTCGCCATGAAATTTTCGCGGCACAAGTTCAGGATAGGACAGCCGGTCGGGCAGCAGGGGAAAACACCCGTGGCGAACCGCCTCCACAACAGAGATGCCAAAATTTTCCTGGAAGGCCGTACTGATCACCACACTGCCCCTGGCAAGCCAGGAAAGATACGCCTCCCGGGATTCAAGATACCCATACACCAGAAGTTCTTCCTTGAACAGTTCTTTGGCCGTCTTAAACACATCCGGGACACGCTCATATTGTTCCCCCAGAAGGGCCAGGTAAAATTTGATCCCCTTTTTTTTAACTGAAGCAAGCAGTGCAAAAAAACCATCCGGATTTTTGTCATATTCCCACCGATGATTCCAAATGATCAAGGGCCGGTCCATGGGAGGGGGCCCCAGCGCAAGCACCTGGGAACCAAACCGGCAACCCGGATACAAAACCCTAGCTTTTTTCTCCAGGGTCTCCAACATCCAGCCGGGCCTGGCGTCGGGCATTCGTTTCACCAGGTGTTTGGCAGCTTCTAAAAAAACAGACAGATGGAACCGGGAGTTGAAAAAGAGCCCATCTGCAGCAACAGCGGAAATAATATTGGTAAATCCCAGGTGAAAATCTTGTTTTTCGTCCGGTCCCAGGGGATAGGAAAGCTGATTTTCATGGAAATACATGACAACGGGCGGAAGATTGCGGCCTGCCAGGGCCATAAAATCGGTAAGGTCCATCATATCCGTGGTAAAGATCAAATCATATTGGGACAACTCTTTTATCTTGCAGATAAAATACAGTGCCGCCCCCCGCATCCGCCATTTCCAGAACCGGGCCGGCAGGGTAACAAGGTCCACCTCATGGGAGGAATGGGCTGCAAATCCCGTGGCAAACTCTTCATGGGAGCCCCCGAAAAAGGGTTCAAGAAACAAAATTTTCACAGCCGTCCATCCTTAATATAAAGTTTAAAAACCACTGGCGGCAAAGGGAATAAGGCACATGGTCAGCTTTAATTACAATCTGCCTGTGCACTTATAATCTGCCGATACAATCGGTTCTGAGATATAATCTGCCTGTACAAGAGTTCAATGGCCCTCTGAAAACACAATCTTGTGTCATCTCTTTTGTTCAATGGCAATATGGCATTGTTTGACGCGGCAATCAATAATCCGTTTAGATTTGC
>JAHIVS010000112.1 GCA_018816605.1 Pseudomonadota bacterium | reverse complement strand
GTGCTGAAACTTCTTGTTTTTGTGATATCGTGGAGGAGGGCTGCGCAAATGACACGGTCAATATGGATATGGGGGAAGTTTTCTTCCAGGTGTCGGCAAAGACACAAGGCCACATTGCTGACCATAATCGAATGGTCAATGATGTGGTCCATCATATTCATCTTACGGATAAGCTTGAAACATTCCTCTCTAGTCGGTATATTCATTCAATCGGCAGTATATCCTGTAGTAAATATAAAAAAGTGTATTGAAGTTATACCCTTTACTGGTATTATTAAAAAGCAATTTTTACAAATTTTCAGGATTTCATATGTTAAAAAAAATAATCTCCGGCGGCCAGACCGGAGCAGACCAGGGAGCCCTTGATCTTGCCATAAAACTAAACGTTTCCCACGGCGGCTGGATTCCCAGGGGCAGAAAGACCGAGTCCGGTCCATTGCCCCTGAAATACAAGCTCAATGAATTGGAGACCCCGGACTATCAAACCCGGACAAAGCAAAATGTTCTTGATTCCCACGGCACGGTGATCCTTTCAAGGGGCCCGCTTACCGGCGGGTCTTTGTTGACCCAGTCCTTTGCAAAGGTGTCCGGCAGACCCAATTGCCATATTGATCTTCTCAACAATGATACGTTTGAGGCTGCCATTATCCTCCAGTCTTTTGTCCTGGAAAACCAGATACAAATATTAAATGTGGCAGGACCCCGGGCCAGCCATGACCCGGAAATTTATTCAGATGTGCGATCCATACTGGAAGCCGTGTTTTACCTGATGTTCCTGGAGTCAAAAGACGAGGAAAAAATCAGGGCCTTGGTGCCCGAAGGGACCATAAAAGAGGATTTTCCGGAAACAAAAGACCAGGCCATTTCTTTGATTGAATCGGAATTGCCCCTTAAAACAAAATTATTTATTGCCAAGCTGGAGGATACAAGGGTTCAATGTCTGTATTTTGGATGGCTGGATTATCTGAAAAGACGGCTCGGTTTCGATTCCGGGAATCAGGCGCTTTTTACCCGGCTTGGCAAGGGGAGGGACCCCTTTTTGTTTACCATTGAAGACGGGGTGATGGCGATTGTCAAAGCATTGAAACAAAGGTTTAAAAAAAATTATACTCTCCGGATTGTAAAATGATTCCCATTCGAGATAACCAGCCCACCAGCAGCCTTCCCATTGCCACCTATGCACTCATGGGAACAAATGCTGTGGTTTTTTTTTTCCAGCTTCAATGGGGTCTGGACAATGAGGCGGTTTTTTATCTCTATGGACTGGTGCCGGGAAAATACACCGTATGGGATTTGTCCCGGCATTTTTCCCTGTCCAACCAGATTTTTTCCATGTTTTCCTACATGTTCTTCCATGGGGGGGTCTGGCACTTTTTGGGGAATATGTGGTTTTTATATATTTTTGGGGACAATATCGAAGCCCATTTCGGATCTGTCCGGTTCCTTGGGTTTTACCTTCTCTGCGGCCTGATTTCCGGCGGGTTCCATTTTTTGTTAAATCCAGTATCCCTTGTTCCGACCATTGGGGCAAGCGGGGCGATTGCCGGGGTTATGGGCGCCTATTTTCTGCTCTACCCCAGGGCCAAAATTCTCACCTTGATTCCCATTATTATTATTCCCTGGCTCATTGAGATCCCGGCCTTTGTTTTTCTGGGTTTCTGGTTTTTGATGCAGTTTTTAAATGCCACAGGCTCGGGAGCAGGGTCCGGCATTGCATGGTGGGCGCATATTGGCGGGTTTGTTGCCGGGGTTGTTCTGGTGAAGCTGAACAATCGGCTGCCGGAAACAGGGGTTCGTGAACGCCTCAATCGATTGACCCAAAAAAAGCATACGCCCAGGTTCCAGGTGATTATGACCCAATCCCAGGACCATAGTTCTGATCTTTATGGTCAGCTGGAAGTCTCTTCCCTGGAAGCCTTGACAGGGACCAAAAAACTGGTCAGTATTCCCTGGGGATTTTATAAACCCTTGTATCGGGTGAATGTTCCTCCGGGGGTTAAAAAAGGGACCCGTCTGCGACTGGCCGGAATGGGAAAAACGACTCCCAACCACGAAAAGGGGGATCTGTTTTTAACGATTCAGATTAAAAATGCGATTTAAACGTTTTGTCAGATATTTTTTTTTCCTGGCGCTGGGTCTGGTTGTCCTGTCCCAGGCATTGTTTTTTGCCTTGCCCGTGGTGGTTGAAACCATTGTGAAAAGCCAGTTGCCTGGAGAGTTGCCCCAGGGCCTGACCCCATCGGATATAGGGTTCACGATAGAGAAGATCGGTTTGGGTCAGGCCCTTGTGACCCATATTCATCTGGGCCAGGAAATGTCTGCGGACCTGGTGGCGTTTGAATATCGTATCCGCAATTTTTTGCAGTTTCGGTTTGACCGGGTGACAATTTCCGGACTGACCCTCCATGCCCGGCTTAATGCCGAGAATCAATTGCTGTTTAACGGAAGACCCTTTCCGGCCAAGGGAAAAGAGACCCCCAAAGACGCCCGGGATTCCAACCTGTCCTTTCTGGCACCCTTTGCCACTCTTTTGCCACACCAGGTGGTGATAAAAGAGGCTGTTTTGTCTGTTTCCGCGCTAGACCGGGAACTTTTACTTCCCTTTGGGGGGAGGGCGTCCCTGGATGCCCAGAAGAACCGTTTTGTGTTGGAGGCCCGGTTTCATCCCTTTGGGCAAAGTGTTAACACACAGATTTCCGGGAAGTTGAGTTCGGGTGTCGAGTCGGTAACGCTTATGGCCAGGTCCTTTCGTCCCGAATTTTTAACCGGCCTTCTGCCGGAGCAGACCCGGATAAGCTTTTCAGGTCCCATGGATATTGATCTTTTAAAAACCCCGGACACAGACTGGCAATTGTCGATATCCCAATTGCAGCTGGATTCCCCAAAGTTTTTGGGTGTGAAAATTTTTGATTTTAAAGCCTTCATGGGGACAAAAGAAACAGATCTGCTGACGGTCAGCGGTCAATGTGATATATCGGGTTCTTCTGTTCCAAAAACAGGTCTTGCTTTTGGCTTTAAACTGGATCGGAAGAATGGAGTGCCGCCTTTTTTTGAACTGACAGTCAACAACAGGCAGGAAGATTCAATCGCCCTTGCCGCAGGTCCCTTACAGATGGATTTGGGCCAGTCCAGGGTTTTGTTTTCTTTAAAAGGCGACCCGGTCCGTCAGACCGGTCACTTTGTCTTTGATTGCAGCAACCTTGGGGCAATCCGTGGCCGGGATCGGATGACCATTAAAAATATTCTGGTAGAATCTGGGATTTCCGGGGATTTTTCAGATACAGGAGACGGCCTTTCCTTTGAGATTCAATCACAGTTGTCCGGCATGGCCATCACATCCGATCTGGGACAGGCACAATTTAAAACCGCAAGCCTGACAGGCAGGGCCCGGGTCACAAAATCATGGGATCCTCTGGTTCATCTGGATGCCCGGATACAAAATGGAAAGATCCTCTCTCCAAAATTCAAGGTGACCGCTTCGGGCATCGCGGCAAAGTTCCCCTTTGTGTTTCCCTTTGAAACAAAGGATCGATCCGGTAGTTTTTTTGTTGATCAAATTGTTTATGATACAAGGGTTACAGCAGGTCTCAAGGGAAGGATTGTCCAGGAGGATGTTTCAACAATTGCGCTTTCGGGTATGGGGACCCTAGTACAATTGGAGGGGTTTCATCTTTGGTTTGACGCAATTGCAAAATGGGGGACCAATCCCCATGCTCGAATTGCATTTCGGACAGACCCCTTTGTGCTCACCCCTTCCGGAGCGGGAAAACTTCTGCCCCAATTATCATTGTCAGCCGATTCTGAACTGTCGTTTTCATCAAAGGGCGTCATTGAATACACAGAAAATGATTTCAGGACCCGGGCACAGGTCTCCTTTGACAAGGGGAATATTTCAATTCCAGATATGAACCTGACCTTGAACAATATTGCAGGTGTTGTTGAATTTAATGATCTTTTAGTGCCCGAATCCTTACCCGGCCAGGTAGTGACCATTGACAGGATCTCCTTTGGCCGGTTTGAATTTACCAAAGCCGCAGCCCGGTTCAGCATCGAAGACGGGAAATCCATCAACATTGAGAATATTCACTTTAACTGGTGCAACGGGCTTGTCTCAACTGAATCCATCCGGCTGCCGGCCACGGACAATATCCTGTCACTGATTCTCTATTGTGACAGACTTGAACTGGCGGGTTTGCTAAAACAGATGGGGGCCTTCCATGCAGAGGGGGAAGGCGCGTTAAACGGACGGATACCCATCGTCTACTCCAATGGCAATATTTCCTTTGATAAGGGGTTTTTATTTTCCACACCCGGGAAAGGAGGGAGGGTTGTCATTGAGAACACACAAAATCTGGTTGCCGGCATTCCCATGGACACCCCGGAATTTGCCCAATTGGATCTGGCCAGGGAGGCCTTGAAGGATTTTGACTATACCTGGGCAAAACTGGAATTGAATACCCAAAAGGACACCTTGTACATGAATATGGAGCTGGATGGGAAACCGGCCCGGCTTCTGCCCTTTTCCTATCAAAAGGAATTGGGTTCCTTTGTCCGGGTGGATGCCGCAAGTCCCGGATCACGGTTCCAGGGAATTAAACTTAATGTGAATTTAAAACTTCCCTTTAACCAGGTTCTAAAATTTGGTAATAGCATAAAGAAGATGTTTAATTAGACAAAACATAAGGAGAGCGTATGGCGCGACTTTTGAGTTTTATAACACTGTTCCTTGTTCTGTTGGTCATTTCAGGGTGCCAATCCAGCCATCAGGTTGAGGTTAAGCCTGTGGAGATTAAGCCCATCCATATCACCATTGATGTGAACGTAAAAGTGGACCGGGCCCTGGATAACTTTTTTAACGATATTGATGCCGCTGAAGATAAAATAAAAAAAGATTAGGAGGAAAAATGAAAAATAAAATTACCCGTTCTGTAATGATACTGGTTTTTCTCAGTTTAATGGTTTTGGTTGCCACATCCGGAGCCCAAGGAATCAAGGAACGCATGAAACAGCGTCTGCCTGCCATTGTCGAGCTCAAAGCCCAGGGTCTTGTGGGGGAAGATAACCAGGGCTATCTTGCCTTTGTCACAGATCAAAAGAGCCAGGAAGAGATTGTGGCCAGTGAAAATGCCGACAGAAAGGCTGTCTATGCCCAGATAGCCCAACAGCAGGGAACCACTCTGGATTTGGTGGAAAAACGCCGGGCCATGACACTTGCCGAGCGGGCAATTCCAGGAGAATACATCCAGAAGGCCGACGGGTCCTGGGTCAAAAAATAGGCCAAAGAATATACACAGCATCAGATTCCACATTGACACAACACCAAGAACAGGTTAGGTAAAACCTGAGAATTCGGACTGAAGTCCGACAGGATGTCAAACCAGAGAAAATACAATGCCGATGGGTTGCCTCCGGGAGGCCATTGGAACAATATCCAGATTAATAAAACCACGAAGGCTTTTATCCGGACCTTTTGTGGTTTTTTATTTTAAGGAGAACAAAATGAAATTTATAAAAATGAGATCCAGGATTTCAAGGATAACACTGTTGACCCTGGCCCTGGCCTTTGTTTTTGCCGAAAATAGCCCGGCCCATTACGGGATGGTGATTCCCTCGGACAATATGATCATGCAAAACGAGAAACGGGAGATTAAACTCACCCTTTCCTTTTCCCATCCCTTTGAAATCATTGGCATGGAATTGGTCAAGCCCAAGGCTTTTTTTGTGGTCATGAATGGAAAGAAGCAGGATCTGATCGAAGCCCTTGGGCCTTTGACCATCATGGACAAACCGGCCTGGGCCCTGGAATTTCCCGTTAAAAGACCGGGGGCCCATGTTTTTGTCATGGAACCCGAAGCCTATTGGGAACCTGCTGAAGATTGTTTTATCATTCACACGACCAAAACCATTGTAGCCGCCTTTGGCGATGACAGCGGATGGGATGAAGAACTGGGGTTAAAGACCGAGATTATCCCCTTGACCAGACCCTTTGGCCTTTATGCCGGGAATCTGTTCCAGGGGATCGTCAAGCTGGATGGCAAGCCTGTTCCCCATGCCGAGGTAGAGATAGAATTTTATAATCAAAACAAAACAGCCGTGGCTCCGACAGATTATATGATTACCCAGACCATTAAAGCCGATCAAAACGGTGTTTTCTCCTATTGTGCGCCGGTCTCCGGCTGGTGGGGCTTTGCCGCCCTTTCCACATCGGACAAAAAAATGATGCACAACGGGGAAAAAAAGGATATAGAGCTCGGAGCGGTTCTTTGGGTAAAGTTTGAAAACTGGCAGGAAAAAAAATAAATCATGCATATTTCCGAAGGCGTTTTATCCGGTCAGGTACTGGCCGCCGGTGCTGGCATTACCCTTGTCGGCACAGCCCTGGGCTTGAAAAAACTCGACTATGACCAAATGGTCCATGTGGCCATTCTGGCATCGGCTTTTTTTGTGGCATCCTTGATCCATGTGAATATCGGGCCTGTGAGCGTTCATTTGATCTTAAACGGAGTGGTGGGGCTGCTGCTGGGGATGGCTGCTTTTCCGGCAATTGTGACAGCCCTGGTTTTGCAATCCTTGTTCTTTCAATACGGCGGGTTAACCGCCCTGGGGGCCAATGCCGTGGTCATGGCGGTTCCGGCGGTGCTGGTTCACTTTCTGTTTTTGCCGCTATTGGGCAAATCTTCACGCCTGACCTTTGTGGCCGGATTTCTGGCCGGATTTGTCTCAATAGGATTGTCTTCATTGTTCATGGCCGTCGCCCTGTGGTTTACCGATGAAGATTTTTTAAAAACCTGCATTGCCATTATATCTGCCCATGTGCCGGTGATGGTTATTGAGGGGATAATAACCGGGTTTTGCGTCTCTTTTCTTTTGAAAGTATACCCGGAAATTATACCGCTCAGAAAATCAAGGTCACGCAAATGAAAAAAATGAGTATCCTCATCGCCCTGGTCTTTTTCATGTCCGCCACAGCGGCCCTGGCCCACAAGGTGATTGTTTTTGCCTGGGTGGAACAAGGGCAGATTCATGTGGAAGGCAGTTTCGGGTCAGACCGGCCTGCCAAAAATTGTACCCTCACTGTGAAGACGCCCAATGGAATTCTTGTTCACCAGGGAATCACCGACACCCAGGGTCTGTACTCGTTTGTACTTGCCAAGGTCCCGGATTCCGATCTGATCCTGGAACTGAACGCCGGAACCGGCCATTCCGGACAGTGGACCCTTCCCCACGATGAGCTTTTTCAGGAATCCAGTCCTGAAAATTTAAAGGACAAGATGGCCCAGAAACAATCCCTTGAAAAAAGTCCCTCCCTGGCACGGATAGCAGCCGGCATTGCCGCAATATTTGTATTGGCATTTTTGGTGTCTGTGGTGAAAAGAAGAAAAAAAGGCCGGCGGAATGCTTGAGAATCCCCTTTGCGACGGCAGTTCTCCTATCCATGGCCTGGACCCGAAAATCCGGATTCTGGCCGCTTGCTTTATCTCTGTTGCAGCGGCATCGTGTGACAATCTTGTGGTTGCAGCCGGCTATCTGGCGCTTGCTTGTGTGTTGATTCTTGTTGCACAATTGCCACTAAAGGAGGTTGTCAAAAGACTGAAACCTTTGTTCTGGTTTCTTTTGATGTTTTGGATTTTTCTGCCCCTTACCTTTGGCGGAACCCTTGTTTTTGAGTATAAATTTTTGACTGTTTCCTATCCCGGTATCCTGCTAAGTGCCAAGATCACCCTTAAATCCATTGCCATTTTATTGGTGTTTTCAGCATTGTTGGCCACCATGCCCATTGCAGCGCTTGGATCCGGTCTTCACCAGCTGAAGGTACCGGACAAACTGGTTTTTTTGCTGCTCATGACCTATCGCTATATTGCCGTTATCCAGGAAGAATATACACGATTGCTGCGGGCGGCATCCTTCAGGGGATTTACACCCAAAACCAATCTCCATTCCTATCGGACCTATGCATTCCTTGCGGGTATGCTTTTTGTCAGGGCGTCCTTGAGGGCCAAACGGGTTTATCAGGCCATGCGCTGCCGCGGGTTTAACCAAAAGTTCCATAGTCTTGACGTCTACCCTCCCAATAGGTTAAACTTGCTGTTTTTAAGCGCAATGATACTGGCAGGCACAGGGCTTGTCGCAATTGAACTAACCTGGATATGAATACACCCATGATGCCCGAAGACAGACCCAGCATTATCCGGCTTGAAAATATTTCATTTTCATACCCCGGATCCGACAAAAAGGTATTGGACGGCCTCAATCTTGATATAAAGGCAAAAGACCGGATCGGAATGATGGCACCCAACGGCAGCGGTAAAACAACGCTGCTGCATACCATTATGGGGCTTTGTAAACCCGAACATGGGGGTATTGAGGTGCTGGGGAGCCCCATGGAAACCCAAAGGGATTTTACCCGTATCCGAACCAAGGTAGGGCTTTTGTTTCAGGACTCGGATGATCAGCTTTTTTGCCCCACGGTTCTGGACGATGTGGCATTTGGACCGCTGAATCTGGGATATTCACGCCAGCAGGCCATTGGTGTCTCTAGAAAAATTCTTAAAGATCTGGGTATTGGGGCGTTTGAACAGAGTGTGACCCATCGGTTGAGCGGAGGGCAAAAAAGGTTGGTGGCCCTGGCAGCCGTTCTGGCCATGTCCCCTGAGATTCTGCTGCTGGATGAACCCACGGCCGGCCTGGATCCAGCGGTTAAACAAAAACTGGTTTATATTTTAAATCATCTGGATATTACCTATTTTGTGATTTCCCACGAGTTTGATTTTCTCAATGCTGTGACGGACAAGGTTTTTTCAATGGAAAATGGGAAAATCCTAACAGACGATGAAATTCACATCCATCGCCATGAACACATCCATAAACATGGAAAACATCCCCACGTTCATAAATAGACCCGCCGAATTATGGCATGTTTAAAAGGAAACCCTTCCGAGGGGAAATTTCTGGCGCTAATTGTCTGCCATGAGTTTGTTCAGCTCTTTTTGAACGCAGAAGTAAATGTCTTCGTCGCTGCCGTAGACATCAACAACATCCTTGTGGTCCAGTAATTTTTCCACGATAAAGGCCGTCAGATAAAGACTTGCGATGTTGGGATTGGAGATAAGGGTCCGAAAGGGTGCCACCATATAATCAACATCAAAATCCTCTGATTTGCACAGATTATCCAGGCAGCGGACAATCTGGTTCTGGACACTTGATTTGCTGACAGTTTCGACCAGTCCGGATTCAATGAGCTTCATGGATACTTTGTTGCTGAACACATCAATGTTATCCCGGATAATGCCGATGGTTTTGATTCTTTCCCGTTCTTTTGAGGATTCGATTTTAGAAAGAAGCTTGGCTTCTCTGTTTCCGGTATAAAATATTTTGGCCATTGAAGTATCCTTAAAGTAAACAAAAAAATATTAAATGCTAAGCAGATATTATAGTATGAAATCAGGTGTGTTTTCAAGCTAAAAATCTAAAAATCCTGGATAATTATTTGTACGGCAGCGGGTTTAAATTTATTGATTTTTAGCTTAAACGCAATTTGAGCATAGTATTCAGGCGGATTCTTTGTGTTACTGCAGTTAAAGTGAAAGGCTTCAACGCAATGACCGGAAGTCGTGTGGGCGGTTTGCAATATCATTTTTCTGTGAAGATTGCCAATAATATAGGAAGAGACCACCTTAAGGTTTTTGCAGACAAAAACAGGCTCCGGGTTGGCCGTGCCAAAGGGCCGTAATTGGTCAATTTGTCTGGCAAGATCAATGGTGATGTCTTCAATATCCAGCAGGGCATCGATGGTAAGGGTTTTTGAAAAATCTTCTTCAATATAGTGGGTTTTCAGATGGGCGGCAATTCCGGACCGCAGCAGGTCGATGTTTTCTTTTTTCAGGGCAAGGCCTGCCGCCATGGCATGGCCGCCGAAACGCTCCAGCAGATGGGAATTTTCAGCCAGAGCCTGGTGAATATTGATATTGTTGATGCTTCTGCAGGAGCCGATGGCCAGCAGGTCTGAATGGGCCAGCAGGACAACCGGACAGACATATTTTCTGGAGAGTCTGGATGCGGCTATGCCCAGAACAGAAGGATTCCATCTGCCATCACACAAGACCAGCAAATGGTGGTCCAGAAGAGACGGATCCCGGAAAATGCGGTGTTCGATGTCCAGGACAATTTCTTTTTCGATCTGCTGGCGTTTGAGGTTAAGCTCATCCAGAAGGCCGGCTGTTGTCCGGGCATCATGGAGAGTGGCCGCCGTTAAGTGGCTTACACAAATTCTGGCATGGGCGATCCGTCCTGCTGCATTTATCCTGGGAACCAGTTTATAGGAAATATCGTCGGAATCCAGCTGCTTTACGTCAAGCCGGCAGGCGTTGGCCAGGGAGACAAGCCCGGGCCGCCTGCCGGCCTGCATCTGTTTTAATCCGGCCAGGCACAGCACCCGATTGTCATCGATTAAAGGAACCATGTCGCCTATTGTTCCAATGGCAAAAAGATCCAGGTATCCCAGAAGACCTGGCTCATCGATCTCTTTCCACACCCCCTGGTCTCGGAAATATTTCCTCAGGGCCATGACCAGATAAAAGGCCACCCCTACGCCGGCAAGATATTCAAGTCCCGAAGGACAATCCCTTCTTTTGGGATTGACGACTGCCAGGGCGGGGGGTAAAAGGTCTCCCGGTTCATGGTGGTCGGTGATGATAACGTCAATATCTTCAAGAAGGGCGGCCTTTACGGCATCAATTGAACCGACGCCGCAATCCACGGTTATGATCAGGTCTACTGCCAATTGAACCGCCAGGTCAATATGGGGTAAATGAAGGCTGTATCCCTCCTTTATCCGATGGGGAATATACCAGGTTACATCGGCATCCGCATGGGTGAGAAACTCATGGACAAGGGCGGTGGCGGTCACTCCGTCCGCATCAAAATCCCCGAAAACCATGATTTTTTCTTTGTTGACCACGGCCGTATGGATTCGGCGGACAGCCTTGTCCATATCCTTTAGGCTG
>JAHIVS010000111.1 GCA_018816605.1 Pseudomonadota bacterium | reverse complement strand
GTGCCCCTTTCCGCGGCTCCCGGTTACGGGGAGGTGAACGGATTGGGGGATGGCCTCTTTGTCTGGTACGGCACGCCCTTTGATGAAATGAACCGGCTGCTTAACCTCAGGGAACCCCGAGGGGATGAGTTGAAGCAACAGGCAAGGGTTATCAAGCAGGTGATCAGTCTGATGATCGCCCATCGCCGGCCCTCTTTTTATCTTGTCCAGGGACGCGGTGAGCTGTCTGAGCTTTGTAACGCCTATGTCAGGCTGCTGGCGGAACATAACATTCTTTCCGCCGCCCAGAGTACGGCTGCCCAAGCACAGCCCCTTGATTTTCGCAACTTCAGTGAGAACACCGCCACCCCCCGGATTATCAACGATAAGGGGGTGAATGTGGTTCGCAACCGTCTTGGCTCCCTTTTTGACACCTCGCTCTATGCCCTTGACCGGATGGATATTAGCGTCACCACAACCCTGAACAGTGAACTGCAGGCCCAGGTCAGCAGCTATCTGAACTCCCTGGCAAAACCGGAGGTTGCAGAAGCATACGGCCTTTTTGGCAAGTCTCTTTTGAATCCGGATCAGGCAGACGACCTCAGTTACAGCTTTACCCTTTTTGAGCGAACCGCTTTGGGCAACATGGTACGGGTGCAGACCGATACCACACAACTGCCCTTTGATATTAATGAAGGGAGTAAACTGGAGCTGGGCTCAACCGCCAAGTTGCGCACCCTTGCCACCTATCTGCAGATTATGGCGGAGCTGCACCATGGGTTGTCCTCCAAATCCCCCGGACAGCTCACCCAGCTGGGAAGACAAGCGGGGGATCCCCTTACGCTCTGGGTTGTCGAACAGCTGCAGCAGCGTCCTGACCTGCCCCTGGAACCCTTGCTGGAGGCCGCCATGGCCCGCCGCTATTCCGCCAATCCAGGCCAGGTTTTTTTTACCGGCGGGGGGGTGCACATTTTTGAAAATTTCAGTAAACAAGACAATAATAGAATCGTGTCTGTCACGGAAGCACTGCAATTTTCCATTAACCTTCCCTTTGTCCGGATCATGGCGGATCTGGTCAAATATTGCCGGGAGCAGCGGTGGCCGAACAGCAATCAGCTGATCAGAAACGATAAAGATCCCAGGCAGGAAGAGGTGCTCAAGCGGTTCATCGACCAGGAAAGCCGCCGTTTTCTGGAACAGTTTTGGAATCAATATAAAGGGTTGGACGATCAGCAGCGATGGGAAAGGGTGCTGGCCCAAAAGAGGCCCGGTGTCAGACGGCTGACGATTTTTTACCGCCAGTTTTTCCCCGGTGCCGGACAGGCCGATTATATCAAATTTATCCGCGGGAAAATGCCGACAAGCCCGTTGAGCGATGAAAAACTTGTGGCCCTGTATGAAAAATATGCCCCGGGCAATTTTGGTTTTCAGGATCTGGGGTATCTGGCCGGAGATCATCCCCTGGAATTGTGGCTGCTGGCGTATCTTCAGCAGGAAGGGGAAAAGTCCTTGGGCGATGCCATGGCCAAAAGCCGCCGGGTTCGTCATGAGATATACGCTTGGTTGATGCACACGAAGGTAAAAGAGGCCAGAAAGAGTCGGGTGAGGATGGTGCTGGAACAGGACGCTTTTGCAGATATCCATCGCCGCTGGAAAGGCATGGGCTATCCGTTTGATTATCTGGTGCCGTCTCTGGGTTCGGCTCTGGGGAGTTCCGGGGACAGGCCGGCAGCGCTTGCAGAACTCATGGGAATTATCCTCAATGATGGTAACCGTGTGCCGACTCACCGGTTTACCCGGGTGGAATTTGCTAAAGATACACCCTATGAGACCATTGTCGAGTCTCCAGCCCCTATTCCTGTTCGGGTGTTGTATCCGGAGGTGGCCCGGGTACTCAAGGCGGTGCTGGGGAAAGTTGTCAGCGAGGGGACTGCCAACCGGTTGAATCACAGTTTTTACCAGGAAAACGGCGAATTAATGACCATTGGCGGAAAGACCGGTACCGGTGATAATCGGATCTTTACCTCGACCGCTTCGGGAGTCAGGAGCTCTTCCCAGGCATTGAATCGGACTGCGACCTTTGTTTTTTATATTGGAGATAATCATTTCGGGACCTTGACCACTTTTGTAACCGGGCGATCGGCCAATGGTTTTGGCTTTACTTCTGCCCTGGTTCTCCAGGTCCTGAAGGGAATGGTGCCGATTTTACAACCCTATATCAACGGGGCCAATGGACGACCGGCAACTGATTAGCCTTGTCTTTCATATGTGTCATATGTGTCATTTGTGTCGTGTGTCGCTTCGGACGACAGACCCTAGTTAATTAATACCCGATACCAGGGAGTTTGGCCACATGAAACTGATTGCAGACAATCTCAGGATTACAAAGGAT
>JAHIVS010000110.1 GCA_018816605.1 Pseudomonadota bacterium | reverse complement strand
TTTCGCTTTTTCCAGACTTTCCTTTGTACCTGTAACCATCATTCCTGCAGCAGCTGTTTTGATAGCCTTGCCCTCTGCCTTTTCAGACAACGTTAAAAACAGGCTGTGCAATTTTAAAAGAAAGGGCAATCCCTGTTCCTGATCCACTTCATCTAAAAATAAAGGTTTCGCTTTTTCCAGACTTTCCTTTGTACCTGTAACCATCATTCCTGCAGCAGCTGTTTTGATAGCCTTGCCCTCTGCCTTTTCAGACAGCGTTAAAAACAGGCTGTGCAATTTTGAAAGAAAGGGCAACCCCTGTTCCTGATCCACTTCATCTAGAAACAAATTTTTTGCTTTTTCCAGACGTTCCTCTTTCCCTGGAACCCTCGTTTCTGGGGCAGCTAATTTATCTGTAGCAGCTTTTTTAGCGATCTTTGCATCTTTGAGAACCTGATTCAGATTATCGGCAAACAAAGAATTTCGATTTTCTGAACCCCCGAAAGTCCCGACTCCGCTTGGCAAAGCATCTGCCTGGACCAGGTTTGAAACCACCATGTTTATGTCGGAAAAAGCCAAATTCATAGGGCACCTTTTAATAATTTCATTTGCGACATAAATGAGCAATGATCATGCCATCTGGAATAAAGTCAAAATTAACCTTAAAAATCAAGTATTTATATAAAAAAATTATTATTTTAAGGATGGATTTACCCTAAAAATTGGAATATATTGCCACACCCGGAACAGGCCATGGGAAAATATTACCTAACCATTTTCAAAGAGAGTCTGATT
This sequence comes from Pseudomonadota bacterium, assembly GCA_018816605.1. The sequence goes on along the minus strand of JAHIVS010000110.1, from coordinate 15,417 downwards.
ATCACTGGTGGAAAAAATGAACTTTCTAAAATGGGGTTTTATTTGTCGTCTGAACAGAGAAGCGCTTTGACTCTTGCATCAAAATCGGATGTATTGAATCTGCGGACTGCCATTTTTTCAAACAGATCCATTAATGGACCTGAATGCCGGATCTGGGTTTTTCTTACCAGATCGAAATGGCGGAATTCGATCCAGGTAGCTGATTTTAAATCCTTACGGGTCATATCGGTCATCACCCCTTCCATCAGCAGTGACCTGTCTGTATAGCGGAGAAGGCGTGTTCTGATCAAAACTTTTTCCCTGAAAAAAACCGGAGCGAGATAGGCAATTTTCGTTTTAGCAATAACCCAGTTTGTTTGGTACCGTTTCTGTCTTTCGTAAATATCCAGGTCATACTGGTCAGCCAGATGGTCTTCACGTGCGTTGATAAAATAATCGATATATCTGGCATTGTTCAGATGGCCGAAAGGATCACAGTCCTGAAACCGGATGACAACATCTGTCTCTGGCTCCTTGTTAACAATATCAACCCTCATTTTGTAACTCTCCTTTTAAAAAAATTTCTTGTACTGCCCATGCCTATCAGGCATAAACTATATTTTCATCACCCATTTGGGGGATTTTCTATTTTTTTTTGTGTTTTTTATAACAAATGAAAATAAAGCGGTATGCGAGGAGGACAAAGGTCGCCCATGTTGATAACAGGTTATTCTGACTTCAAATGTATCATTTCAAACGCTATCCATCCCTTGCCGGATGTTGAAAGCCGAACGTCAAAGGTCTGGTCAGCCTCCTTCAGGCTGGACCAGAATGTGAGCTTTCTTTTCCCCTATATCAATGCACTCAGAGATGATGCGCTTTGCTATGACCAACCCGAGCATGTAAGATTCCTGTTTAACGGGTACCGCTGTTTTCTGTATCCGGACCTGGTCGCCGCCCATTTTTTTGAAAATAAAGCAGCCGCAAAGGGCTTTATTGCCGACCTGATCGATTTTTTGAACAATATCGACGCCCAAAAAAATCGAATCAGGCCGAATTTTGAAAAGATAAAGCAGGTACCGGTCATCGATATCTTAAGGCTTCTTCCAAAAACAAACTGCCGGGAATGCGGGTTTCTCACCTGTATGGCATTTGCGGCAGCGGTTGCCAGAGGCAAGACCATGGCAGACAAATGTCCCAGCCTGGCCCGGCCGATAAGCGAGACAGCTGTTTATCCCGTTCTTGACAATGGCGGTAAGCTTGTCAGTTCTGTATCCTTGCGCATCAATACTGCCAATTTGAAAACCCGGATCCGGGAGCAACATGAGCATATCCGGATGTTGGAAGAAACCCTCAGAACAAAAGCGATGGATAAAAACCGGGAAAATCCCCCCCAGACCCATGCAAGAAATGGTTTCGGCCTTACGAACAGAGAAATTGAGGTGTTGGGACTGATCGCCCAGGGGCTTACCAACAATGAAATTTCAAATGAGCTGTTTATCAGTTCTCATACCGTTAAAAGCCATATGATCAATATTTTCAACAAATTAAATGTCAGCGACCGAACCCAGGCCGCCGTGCTGGCCGTCCGCAGCCACCTGATCTGACGGGTTCTAAAATGAGAGACCTCTTTCACAATAGTCCCGGGCTTTAAGTCCGGTATTAAAAACAGGAGAAAAGGACAGAATATTCAGATATGGCACAAGGTCATATGCCCTGAGAATTATGGCACCGGCAGATTCCAGTTAAAGAGACAAAGCTGCCTTTTGCTTAATCTGCCGGAGCTTGAAAAATTCTGAATTAAGGCGATCCATAGATAATGATCGCCCATGCCCGGAAATTTGGAACGGACCATTCCAAAATTTTATTTATTTCGTTTAAACGCCAGCCGCTCGCTGATCTTAGCCGCTTTTTCCGAATCAACATAGGCCAGAATCTGGGAGGCGGATGCTTCCCGCATTCTCAAAAAAATCTCCTGGGCCACGTCCAGGGTGATTTTATCAACAATCAAGGCCGCTTCTTTGGGTTTCATACCCGCGTACATTTTTACAAGTCTTCCCAGTTTGGCTTCATATGCCGCCTCTTTTTCCAACTCTTTTTCGGTCTTCTTTTCGTTAAGCTGTGCCATGTCATCATTTATCTGTTTTTTTAAAATTTCCAGGGCGGCCAGTTTTTCATCAATCTGTTCTTCATATCTTTCCAGTTCTTTTTTTTCCTGGGCAAGTTCTTTCTGGCTTTTCTCGATCATATTTTTCTTATCTTCAAGCCCCCTCAACACCACCTTGGCAGGGTCGGGGCACTCCGGGCACGGCGGACAGGGTGTCTCAGTGGCGTCCCCTGCCTTTGCCGGATCTGCGCCGGTCTTTTCTTTTTCATCTGCTGCCCAGGCATTTTCAACAAACACCTTAAAAATCAGGCCCTGCCCCCACCCCATGTGGGTAAGGCCTGAAAACAAAAGACAAAGGAGAAGAAAGAAAATAATTTTTTTAATGGATGTCATTGGAAATTTCCCTTGCTTTTTTTAAAGATGAAATCTCATCCAGCTCTTTTTGTTCTGCCCCAAGCAATTCCTGGTTATACGCTTTTGCCTGCTTTTCTCGTAACCGTTCCATGGCCTTTTTGTCAATGCTTCTTTTTTTGAGCACAAGACGCTTCTTTTCAAGGACCTTGCCCAGTTGAAATTTCTGTTCTTTTTCCTCGCCAACCATGCGTATCACAGCTTCGATGTAAGCCTGGTGCTGCTTGAATTCCTTTGCACCCACCCCTTTTTCCACAATAAGTTCCAGTCGCTGGGCTGAGTGGCCATGGATTGTTTCCAGTGAATCAATCTGCTGTTCACAGGCCGCAATTTCCATCACCGTCTTGGCCATATCCTGCTGGGCCATCCGTTCAAGGTGCTTTCTAAAGTTCAGCAAAGCTTTCAATTTAAACTCAAAGCGCTTCATGGCAACCTAGTATTATTTTATTTCCAATGCTTTTTTCAATCCCAGCACACTGGCGGAATGATCAATTCTCACATTCATGTTCTGGCGCAGAAACTGATTGATTCTGGGTATGAGTTTTTTGGCCCGGTCCACCTGGGGGTCAGACCCGTCCACATAGGCGCCGATGGTGATCATATCTTCTGCATTTTTATAGGATGCCATCACATTCACGGCTTGCTCCCTTAAGGCAAGATGTGCAGGCTCACTCACATCCCGCATCACCCTTGACACACTGGCCATGACGTCAATGGCCGGATAATGTCCCCGGTTGGCCAGATCCCGGGCCAGGACAATGTGGCCGTCCACGATGGAACGGACCGTATCCCCCACAGGATCATTCATATCATCCCCCTCCACAAGGACCGTATAAATCCCAGTGATGGAGCCCCCGCTTTCCAGGTTGCCGGCACGCTCCAGCAGTACGGGAATCTGGACAAAAAAGGAAGGGGTATACCCCCTTGTGGTCGGCGGTTCACCGGCAGCCAGGCCCACATCCCTTGAGGACATGGCAAAACGGGTAATGGAATCCACCATGAGCAGGACATCTTTTCCCTGGTCCCTGAAATATTCTGCAATGGTGGTGGCCAGATACGCCCCCCGGATTCGTGTCAGGGGCGGCATATCCGAGGTGGCTGCCACAACAACCGCCCGTTTTAAGCCTTCTTCCCCAAGGGTATCGTTGATAAAATCCTTTACCTCCCGCCCCCGTTCTCCCACAAGCCCGATGACCACCACGTCTGCACTGGTGTGCTTGGTCATCATGCCCATGAGCACGCTCTTTCCCACGCCTGATCCTGCCATGATGGCCACCCGCTGCCCCTTTCCCAGGGGAATCATGCTGTTGATGGCGGCCACCCCCACGTCCAGGGGTTCTCGTATGGGTTTGCGGGCCATGGGACCGACGGGTTTTCCATACAGATAATACTGGGCCTTGGCTTCAATACTGCCTTTGCCGTCAATGGGATCTCCCATTCCGTCGATGACCCTCCCTAGAAGCTGATCAGACACCCCCACCATTGGAGAGGCGGCCAGCGGAATAATCCGGCTGCCAAGACTGATCCCCCGGATATCTCCATAGGGCATGAACAATGCTTTTTCCTGCTTAAACCCCACCACCTCCGCCTTGATTTCAAGGCCCTGGTTGTTGATGATGCGGCAAAGGCCGCCTATCCCCAGCCCCAGGCTGTCCCCTTCTGCGATAAGCCCCACAACCTGGGTAATACGGCCTTCCGGCTGGACGGTTTGAGCCCCATCCACTGCCGCAAAATATTTCTGGAAATCGATTTTTATTGAGCGCTCCTTTGTCATATCGGGCCTGCTGTTTTGACCACCGCTTTTTTAATAGCGTCGTAGATGACCGAAAGCTTTGCTTCGGGATCCGTCGAAATCGAGGCAGTTGCGGTTTCTATCTTGCATCCCCCTCTTTTTATCAGGGGATCGGACTTGACCGCCACATGTTTCAACGACCCGACTGCCTCAAAAAATTCATCCTTAACCATCTCGATATAGTCGTAATCTTCCGATGCGACATTCAAGGTAATTTCTTCCGGAGCAACAAGGCTTTTCACTGCATCCAGGATGGTATGCTTTACAATTTCAACATCTTTTTCCAGGGTGGCCATGACCGCCTTTTCTGAAATTTTAAAGACCAGAGACACAATCTGGGCTTCGTATTTCTCAATCAAATCGTCCAGCAGCCGGTCCGAGACCATCAGGGCTTCCTTTAACGGTTCAAGGATTTGGGATACGTCTTCCCGAATCTGCGCCTCGGCTTTTTCCCGTCCCTCCTGATACCCCTTATCAAATCCCAGGGTTTCTCCCTTGGCAAACCCCTCGGACTCTCCTTTTTCAAACCCTTTGGGTTCCCCTTCCTTAAATCCCTGGGCATATCCCCGGGCGATCCCTTTTTCCAGCCCCTCAGCCCGGCCCTGTTCAAATCCCTTTGCATAGCCCTGTTCAAAGGCCTGCTCTTCAATGGAAATTTCAGGATCAACCGCTGCCGCTGCCGCATCCGTCTCGATGGGTTCCGGAATACTTGCTTTCCCAAAGCGTTTATTCCGGTCCTTGCGTGTTTCCTTGATCAAGGGTTCAAAGGGTTCTGTCTTGGCTTCCTTGTCAAAGGAGAACAGGGTCTCAAAACTGATGGGGCCCTGTTCTCCAAGCTCGGTAGGATCAAACAACATCTTGAACCGCGCAAGATCGGGTCTGGTATCATCGGATTTATGGGAAAGCTCATCATCAAAGGCATCGAGCGTCTTTAAATCAATGGGTTTGAACGCATCTTGTTCATTATCAGACAAGGACATCATCCTTTCCTTTACCAAGGGTTATGGTACCATCAGCCTCAAGTTCCTTGGCGGCCCTGACCACTGCCTGCTGTGCATCCTCAACCTCCGCCAGGCGGACCGGCCCCATTGCTTCAAGGTCGTCTTTAAGCATTTCGCCAGCTCTCTGGGACAGGTTGGAGAATATCTTTTCCTTCATCTCTTCGGTGGCTGTCTTGAGGGCATAGGTCAACTGCTGGCCTTCCACCTTCTTGAGGATTTCCCGCATGGCCGTATCATCAATACCCGTAAGATCTTCAAACACAAACATCAGGTTCCGGATATCATTGGCCATTTCGGCATCATCTTCCTCAACAAATTCCATGATGGCATCTTCTGTTGACTTATCAACCCCGTTGATAATATCCACAAGAACCTCCAGGCCGCCGGCTTTTCCACCAGGACCCACCGCACCGCTGAGTTCCATTTTCAAGGCCTTGTCCACATCCCTTACCACATCTTCGGAAATCTGGCCCAGCTTTGCAATTCTCAGGGCAATATCCCCTTTTTGCTCATTGGGAAGGCTCATCATAATCTCCGAAGATATTTCCGAGGGCATATGGGCCAGGATCATGGCAATGGTCTGGGGATGCTCCCCTTCCACATATCCGGCAAGGGTCCCCACATTGACATTACGGCTCCAGATAAAGGGTTTGTCCTGTTTTTTCTTCTCAAGATCGTCCAGGATGGCCTTGGCATTTGCCTCCTTCAATGTTTTGGAAACAATGTTCTTGATAAAGGCGTCCTTTTCAACGATTATTTTTGATTCGCCCTCGAATCGTACAACAAAGTCCTCGGAAACGGCCTTGAGCATTTCCGGGGTAATATGATCCACCTTTGACATCTCAAAAGCAATCTCCCCGATCTCCTGTTCGTTCATTTTTTCGAACACACTGGTGGCATAGTCTTCACCCATGGCCATCAGAAAAACGGCCGCCCTCTGGCACCCTGTCATATTTTCAGGATCAAGCATATCAACCATATTCTCTACTCCTCTGTTTCGCTAACCCAGCCTTTGATAATATTGATGGTCTTGAAAAGATCTTTTCTTGCATAATATTTGGCTTTTTCAGTAACAGACATATTGCTCAGATAGGCTGCCCGCTCACTGGCCGTCATCTTCTGCAGGAAGGCTTCCTTCTGCTCTTCGGTCATCATCTCAAGGAATTCCCTCTGCTGATTTCCATCCATATCGACAAACTGGGGTTCTTTTCCCTCTTCTTCCAGCAGGGCCAGCTCCTCGGGACCCGGCAATGCTTCCTGTTCCACGGTAACCTTGATATCCTTGACGGTTTTGATAATCGGACGAATCACAAAGAGGAACAGGGCCAGAACCAACAGCAGGTTGGCAATGAGCCGGCCATATTCATTCTGGACCATGCGCCACCCGGTCAGGGCCGCCGGAGCCGTATCCATATCCGTAATGGACGCAAAGGGAAAACACTCCATGGACACCTGATCACTTCGCTCTTCATTATACCCCATGGCCTTTATAACGATATCTTCAAACTGCTTCATTTCCGCAGCGGGCCTGGGCACATAGATGCGCTGCTGGGTACCGGTTTCATCTGTCTTAAATTCATATTTCCCATCAATGACCGCAGCCACGGAAAGCCTGTTCAAGACCGCCATGGGTTTCCGGGTTTCCCGAACCCGCTTGCTGATCTCAAAATTTAAGGTGTCATCGCTTTTGTTAACCCGTTCATTGTTTTTTTCTCCGGGTGGATTTTCATCCACAATGGGATTTACACTGGAAGGAATCCCAATGTCTTCTGTCACCTGGATCACCTTTTCAGCCTTGTTTTTACGGCTTCGGATAAATTCCCCTCCCCTTTCAAAGGGATCATAAATTTCTTCATTCATATCATTTTTTGAGAAATCCATTTCCGATGTCACCCGGACAATGGCCTTGTCTTTGCCCACAATCCGTTCCAGCATGGTTTGAATTCTTTTGGTCAGGTTCTCCTCAAACCTCACCTTATACTGGTATTGGGCATCGGCAAGGTTCTCCGCATCGATGCGGGCCTGTTCTGCTTCAGATTTTCCTTCAAACAGAATCCTGCCGGCAGTATCCACGATGGTCACAAGTTTCGGGGTTAAATCTTCTACGGAACTTGCCACCAGATGGGCGATGGCGGTTACATTTTCCTTGGAAATATCGGAATTGAGTTCCAGAAGAATGGAGGCGGACGGTTGTTTGGTTTCCTCAACAAAAACAGACTCCTTGGGCAGAACAATCATGACTCTGGCACTTACGACCTCGTCAAAAGCGGCAATGGTTCTGGACAATTCTCCCTGGAGCGCCCTTTTTTTATTGATTTTCTGTACAAATTCAGTGGTCCCGAATTCGGTTTTGTCAAAAATTTCATATCCGACCCCCCCGCCCTTGGGTATCCCCTCCTTTGCCATGGTAAGCCGGACATCATAGACAATGGATTCAGGCACCATGATGGTGGTACCGTCTCCGGAAAGGCGATAGGGTGTATTATTGGTTTTAAGAATATCCACAACAGCTGCGGCATCTTCTTTGGTCAGTCCGACATAGGCAGTCTTGAACTCGGTCTTGTTGGTCCAGATAAACATGGTGGTAAATCCGGCAACCAGAACCATGACAAAAAGTCCCAATCCGATTTTTTGGGAAAGGGACAATTCTCTAATTGTTGTAACTATTCTTTCAATGACAGGATTCATCCGGCTGCTCCATTTTATCCTTTATGAACAAATTATCCCCCGATTATACTTGCATGCGCATGACTTCGTTATAGGCTGTCATGACCTTATTTCTGACCTGGGCCAGTAATTTCAGGGAAGTGCTTGCAGAACCCAGGGCCATCATCCCTTCATGGAGTCCCATCTTTTCCTGGATCACCGCCTCGATTGATTCATCCCCAATATTTTGTTTTGAATTCACATCCAACACGGCTGCCTTTACCCTCTCTGAAAATTCAGGGCTCCGCCTTTCAATTCTCTGGGACAAGGGTTCGGTCTGCAGGGAAATTTTTGTGTTTCCGATACCATTCGTCTCTGCCATTGCTGCCTCCTAAATTATCTTCCGATCTCCAGGGTTTTTGCCACCATATCCTTGGTGGTTGACAAAGCTGTAACACTGGCCTCATAGCTTCTTCTGGCCACCAGCATGTCGGCGATTTCCGTCAAATGATCCACATTGGGCATTCGCACGTACCCGGTTTCAGGATCTGCATCCGGGTGGGCCGGGTTGTACACCAGGGCGAAGTCCTCCTGGGACCGGACGATCTGGTCTACCTTTACCCCGTTTCCCTTATCGTCCTTTTTGATTGGACCCAGCTCAATGGGAGCCAGTTCGATTCCCGCTATTTCCTTTTTGGCCTGTTTCTTTTCAATTACACTTTTGAAGGAATCGATGTCATCGCCCTTGAACACCACCATCTTCCGTCTGTAGGGCCCGCCCTCAGCCGTTCGGGTGGTATCCACATTGGCAAGGTTTTCCGCGATAACGTTGAGTTTGGTACGATGGGCTGCCAGGGCAGTACCGCTTATTTTTGATGCATTCAGAAGATCCATATTTTATTTGCCTCCTTCATCAATGGAATAGTTGAGTATCGTCATTTTGCGCAACAGCAATTCAGCTGTGGTCTTATATTTGATATTGTTTTCCATCAGATGCATCATTTCCGTATCGATATTGACAGAATCCAGGTGATAGATATCCACCTCTTCACTATTGCTCCCGCCCATTGAGAAAGGTTCCTCTCCATAGGGAGACAAATGCATTTGATGGGTTTTCCCCACATAATCGGGTTCCCGGTCTCCCATGGCCCGCTTCAGGGTTTTTTGGAAATCCAGATCACTGGGTTCATATCCAATGGTATCCATGTTGGCGATATTGCCGGCAATCAAGTTGTGACGTCTGGCAGATATGTCCAGGGATTTGGCAATAATTTTATGGGGTCGGCCAAAAATTCTTGAATCTGTCATTTTTCTCTTTGCTCCCGATTAAATAAGACTTCACCCTTGTCAACACGTCATACCGAATTCAGGGTTGCAAATTATATGCCGGGATGGATATCAGAGACTTTCTTTATATTCGTTGAGTTTGTTTCTCAGGGTTCTGACGCTGATGCCCAGTATTTTAGCCGCATGGGTCCTGTTCCCTTCGGTCTGGTCAAGGGTTTGATAGATCATTTTCTGTTCCATCTCCCTCAGGGAACCGGTGGACAGGTCCAAGGCCCCTTGTTCGTCCGATTCCCCCGGCAAGTCTGCCGGCAAGTCCGCCCCGTCCAGCAGGAGGTCCTTGGGGGTGATAAGGTCAGAGTCGGCCAAGAGTACGGACCTGTGAATTATATTTTCAAGTTCTCTGACATTGCCGGAAAAAGGATGGGCTGAAAGAAATGCGATTGTCTGATTTGTCATTCCTTTGACATCCCTTCCGTCAATTTTGCAGTATTTTTTTATAAAAAAATCGCACAAGGGCAAAAGGTCACCGATGCGCTCCCGCAGGGGAGGGATGACAAGGGGAATGGTGTTCAGCCTATAGTACAAATCCTTGCGAAAATTCCCGTTTTCAACCGCTTCCATGGCGTTCCTGTTGGTGGTGGCAATGACCCTGACGTCCACTTCCACAGGCTCTGTTCCCCCCACCCGATCCACAACACGCTCCTGGATCACCCGCAATAATTTTGCCTGGAGATGAAATTGCATTTCCGTAATCTCATCCAGAAAAAGCGTTCCAAGATTGGCCAGCTCAAACTTTCCCGGTTTTCGGGAGATGGCACCCGTAAATGCCCCTTTTTCATGGCCGAACAACTCACTTTCCAGCAGGTTTTCAGGCAGGGCTGCACAATTGATGGCAACGAAAGGCCCTGCATGTCTCCGGCTTTTTTCATGGAGATATCTGGCAAACAGCTCCTTGCCCGTACCGCTCTCCCCCTGGATCAGGATGGAGGCACTGGAATCGGCCACCCGGGATGCCAAATTTAAAAGATTCAGCATCCCTGGATCCTGGGTGATAATGGTCGCCTGCTTATTTTGATTCCGGACACGCTTTTCTTCCTGGGGAGCGTCGGCTGTTTTTGACAAAAGCGCCCTTCTTGCACTCAATTCCAGCTGGCGAAGGTCAACGGGTTTAACCAGATAATCCATTGCCCCGTGTCGCATCAGATTTATGGCATAGTCCACCACAGGCTCGGGTGTGATAATAATGGTCTTGCAATCCAGTTGCGTTTCTGCAATTGTTTTTAAAAACGCAATGGCGGGAAATCCGGGGGTGGTGTCATCGGCAATGACAATATCAGGCTTGTTTTCAACAAGATATTCCAATGCCGTTGTCCCGTCCGGAACAGCGTCCACCAAAAATCCCAGATCCTCAAACAACCTTACATAGGCCATCCGTTCCTTGGGATTTTCCAATATAATAAAAATTCGGTGTCCGGGCATATAAACGTTCTGCTTTCCACCCCTTAAGAATTTATTGCTGTTTCTGCCAGTTCCAGGGTACTCAGCCGTTGCCTGGCAAGCCTTGCCCATACACTATCATTATTGCCTGCAACCTGCTCAAAGGCTTGTTTGGCTTTATTGATTATATTTCCCTTTTGATAGGCGTCTCCCAGTAAAAATCCCAGGTTGGCCTTAGCCCTGTCCCCTTCGGAAAAACCCAATGCCCTTGAAAATGCATCTGCCGCCTGAACATAGGATTTGAGCCCCAAATAGGCATTGCCCAGGGTCTTGTACGCCGCTGTCATGACGGTATAATTTTTGCCGGGCGCCGCAGCAAAATCCTTTATTGCCTGTTCGCGAAGCTTGGATGCGGTTTTCAGATCCTTCTTTTTTTCATATATATCGGACTTCAGAATAAGGATACGTCCCTTTTCCAGATACTTGCCCGAGATGGCATATGCTGTTTCCAGGGTTTCAGCAGACCGATCAAACTGATCTTTTTCCATGTAGATCTGCCCCATGCGGATCAATGCCTCAACCCGATGCCGGTCCTTTGGGAATTGTTTGGAAAAAGCTGCCAATAATTTCACGGCATCATCATCCCTTCCGGATTCGTCCATGGCAACCCCCAGACCAAAAAGCAATTCAGGAGATCGCAAGGACCTTTTATACTGTTTATAGGCACTAATCAAATGGTTAAATGATTGCTCATATAAACCTGCCTTTGAATAAGCGATCCCGACACTGAAGGCAATCTCCCGGCTTCCCATCTTGTCCAGTTTGATATGCTCTGATTCATATCGGCTCAGAACCGAGGTGTACTCATCTGCCTTTAATTGCTTTTCGAACAAGGCCTCATAGGCCTTTTGCATCAATTTTATGGCTTCATACTGCAATCCCCTGGGATGGGTTGACAAAAGGTCCTCAATTTCCTTAATGCATTTATTATATTCCTTGTTTTTCTGATAAATCTCAGCCAGACGCATCATGGCGATCCGGGCATAGGTGTTTTCCGGAAATTTTTGCTTGATCATCTCATAGATCTCAATTTTTTCCTGGTCGGTTTTCAAATACCGCGCTATTCCGATGGAGGCATTGATATAACCCTGGGAATCCGGAAATTTTTCCCGGACCAGTTCATAGATCCGGGTAGCTTTTTCCGGATTGTTTTCCATCCCATAGGTATCCCCCACTTTGCTCAAGATGACATCTCTTTCGGGTATCCCCGGGAACAAATTTAACAGGCGCATAAAGGTTTGTCTTGCCGGGCGGTTCAATCCCAGCTCAAAATTGGCATTTGACATGAGCTGCAACAGCTCAGGGGCCTCATATATTTTTTTGACATTTGACTCGACCACATAATTAAACACAGACAGGGCGTCAAAATATCGTTTCTTCTGGTAAAGCGCCTTTCCATACCCGACCCCTGCATCGGGGATATAATTATTCTCCAGAGACGATTCAAACACCTGTTTGTAAAACTGCAATGCCTTATCCGTATACCCTTTTTCAGCATAAACGCCGGCCAGGTGATACTCCACTTCCGGCATCCCTGAATATTGCGCATATCCCTGCTTTACAATATTAAAATACCCCTCGGCCGCCGAAGTATTTTTTAAGGCCGTATGAATCATGCCAATGGCGGCATAGGCAAAGGGTACATAGTCAGATTTCGGAAAAGAAACCAGGGCATCCTGAAACATCCTTTCCGCCTTGATCAAATGGGTATAATCCTTCTCCACTATGCTTTTATAGTAGGTATAGGCCCGCAGATAATATGCCTGCTCACGGCAGGAGGACGCTTCTTTCGACAGATGGTTCTCCAGCACCTCAAAGGCCGCCTTATCCATTTTTTTTCCCACCATGGCAATGGCCTTTTCAATCTCTTCTGATTTGCACCCAAACTTATCAATCACCCGGTATAGATCGCTGATGTCCCCTTTGAATTCAGTTTTTTCCCTTTTCGGAGGACTGTACAAGGGCGGTGTTGATTCTTTGACGCTCTTTTTTTCCACAGGCACAACCGCTGCCTGTTTCTGAAGGCCCGGGGCCGCTTGCGTTTGGGGCTTGGGGCTGACCCCTGGTCTCTTTTCTATTGTCTTTTTTTCAAGTGGTTTTTCAGACAACTGGGGTCCGGGCACCCGGGAAACGGTTTTTACCGGAACCGGCGGAGGAGACGGCACCGCTTTCACGGTTTTCCCAAGATTGATTGAAAAACTTGAACCAGCGGTATTATAGCCGGAACGGATATCTCCAAAGGGTATTTTACCGGTCACCATCACAGCCACCACATCCCCCTCAAGGGCCTCAACACTGATGTCCCTGATTGCCGGATTGTCTGCGCCGAAAATCTTGAAATTTTTAGAGAGCATTGCATTCTTTAAGGCCACCAGCAACTCTTTTTCCTCTATTTTGATGACCTTTACAGGAACCTTTTGACCGACAAAAAGCTCAAGAACCAGGGGATTGCTCCGGATGACCATTTTTTCTATTTTTATTTTCGCCATGGCAGTGCCTGGTATGAATACCAGAATCAACATCAACAGGCCTGTCTGTTGAAACAATTTCAGATACTTGGTGCCAAATTCTCTCATAATCTTTTCTTGCCCTATGGTTTGATAGTATTAGAGAATTAACAAAGCAAATAATATGCCATGGTAGAATATGCGTTGCCGGTTCAACTCTGGGAACAAGCCTGGCAACAGGCCATACCCACGACCGGCCACCTGATATCAAATGCGTTCAAATATCGGTAGTCCGTCAAAAAAATGGCATCTCCGATTCAGGTCTGATATCCATTTTCTTGATTTTTTCAACCAGGGTGGTCCGGTTCATCTTCAGCATCTCAGCCGCCTTGGCCTTTACCCAGCCGCTTTCATTCAGGGCATGGGAAATAAGCGCTCGCTGATAAAGATCTACGGCCTCGTTAAAGCCGATCTCATTGGAAAAAAAAGAAGCAACAGAGGGGGAGGTTTTATGGGAAGAAGCATGGGTCATACATTCCGGCAAATCGCGAACCTGAATATCCGTGCCCTCCACAAGCACTGAAATACGTTCAATCAGGTTTTCAAGTTCCCGGATATTGCCGGGCCAGTCATAGTTGAGCAAAACACGGGCAGCCTCATCTGAAAAGCGTTTCGCCTGATAATCAGGAGACCGCAGCAATAAGGTGTTCTGAAAATGATCTGAAAGTGGAAGAATATCCTCCTTGCGTTCCCGCAAGGGCAGAATATGAATGGGAATGACATTGAGCCGATAATACAAATCCTCCCGAAACCGTCCCTTTTCAATGGCGGCTGAAAGATCTTTGTTGGTGGCGGAAATCACCCGGATATCCACGGAAATGGTCTGGGTTCCGCCCACCCTTTCAAACTGACGTTCCTGAATGGCCCGCAGCAATTTAACCTGTAAATCCGGACTCATATCTCCGATTTCATCCAAAAAAATCGTCCCCCGGTCTGCGATTTCAAACCGGCCGACCCGTGAACGATGGGCACCTGTAAAGGCGCCTTTTTCATGCCCGAACAGCTCACTTTCAAGCAATTCGCTGGGGATAGCGCCGCAATTGATAATCACCATGGGACCATTCCGCCTGGGACTATTGCTATGAATGGCCCTGGCTATCAACTCTTTTCCCGTACCGCTCTCTCCTGTAATCAATACGGAAGAATCCGATCCGGCAACTTTGCGAGCCCTATTAAGGACTTTAAGCAGCCCCTTGCTTGCACCGGCAATACCGCTCCTGTCGAATTCGGTTTTTCCAATACCCTCCTCCGATCCCACTGGATGTTCAGACGCACTTTCCGCAATGGGAACCAGACTCATTTTAAAATCTTTGCAAGCTTATCTGAAATGGCCTCTGCCGTAAACGGCTTGACCACATAATTGGAAACCCCAGCCTGAACCGCTTCAATAACATTCTGCTTCTGGGCTTCCGCCGTTACCATCAGAAAAGGCTTTCTGGCATACCGGGAATCTGCACGCACCTTTTTTAACAATTCAAGGCCGGTCATTTTGGGCATGTTCCAGTCTGATATTATAAGGTCGATGGCCTGGTTTTCCAGAATATCCCAGGCAGTTGTCCCATCATCAGCTTCCACAAGATTTTTAAAACCAAGTTGTTTTAAAATATTCTTAAGAATACGGCGCATGGTAGCAAAATCGTCAACAATCAGAACCTTGATGGATGTGTCCATTGCCACATTTTCCTCCTTATATGGATTAAAACTCCTTTTCTACCTTTCAAAACATACCTCAATCGTAAATTTTCCACCCTCGGTACGGAAGGGAATGGCTATCTTGGGTCCATCTGAATAATGCCGGATACTGTGATTGCGCCCAATGACAACAGAAGGGATAGCGGCCCTAAAGACCTTCCCCACCTGTTCGAGTTCTCTTCTTGCCTGCCCGGAAATCATGTTGGTCAGCTCCCCGACCGCGTCTGCGATTTCATCGTTCAGGCTTTCCATGATTTCACCAAACATATTGGAGACAATGGCCAGAATGCACTTTCCCTCAAAAGTTACTGCAATGGTGCCGTTGGCAACCCCTGTCAGACCCAGAACACCCGTGACATCCCCCACAGCAAGATTGTCTGTTTTTACATAGGGCCTGCCTGCATCGACCTTGACAAATGCCATGGTCTCCAGCACATTTATTGTTGCATTTATAAAGGGATTAACCAACTTAACATCCATTGCGTTTACCTTCCAATA
>JAHIVS010000109.1 GCA_018816605.1 Pseudomonadota bacterium | reverse complement strand
ATCTGTTGTCTGCCATAAAATCCCTGTGCCGCTCCAAGGGCATCAGTATTGTGGCAACCCTGCATGATCCCAATATGGCCGCGCTGTTTGCCGATGACCTGATCATGGTCAAGGACAACACCCTCATGGAACAGGGGCCTGCCAGTCAAGTGATGACACAAAAAAACATCTCCGCCCTGTATGAGATCCCTTTGGGAATGGTGAAGATCAATGAACAGAAAAATTTATTTTTCCCGGCGAGTATTTTAAAGGGCCCACCGGAACCCATGGACCCAAAAGAGACGAAAACAAAAGGAGAACAAAGGTGATTACTGATTTCCCCACAATTATCTACCAAGTGGTCATTGGGCTTTTGATACTGGAACTTGTCACCGCAGGGTTGAAACAAAATAGGATATATGGCCTGTTTTTACACCTGCGGATCTGGGCCTGCATTGCCGGCATTCTCTTTATCTTTTTTTCCCTGGGAAGACCCCCCTTGTTCGGTCCCTTTGAAGCCAGTATTTATATTGTGGGCGTCATGGGAATTCTTGCCAGAATTTTTCAAAAAAATACCGGCCCCCTTACCGGGTTTTCCCTGGTCAACAGCCTTGGGGCCCTGATAATCGGGTTCCTCCAATGGGGCAAACCCATGGGACTGAATGACGATTATTTCATGTACGGCAACCTCTGGGTCAATATCTTTTTTAACTTCCGGCTGCTGACCGCCGCCTTCCTTGTCCACGGGGCCAGTCAATACCTTGCCCACCTTTTGGAAAGAAAAAATGCGGAACTCCTGTCAATGGGCGGACGAAATACACTTTTGGCAGGTGCCTGTCTCTATCTTGTCAGTGAATGGGCAGGTTCCCTCTGGTGTCTGAACTGGTTCGGTGACGCCTGGCAATGGAGCCGGGGGTTCTTTAAAGCCTCTCTCCTCTTTCTTCTGATCATGGCGGTCTGCCACCTCTCCCCGGGTCTTTCCAGAAACCGAATCGCCCGGGGGATCGCCGGCGCCCTGCCGGGTGTTTTTATCGTGTGGATGATATTTTATTATTAAAGGATGCCCCCATGATTCAGCGTTTAAGTTCTGTCAGTCTCACCTTTTACTCACTGGTTATCCTGGTCCTGCTCATGGGCACGGGGGTGTTTTTAAATCTCTCCCATAGCCACGCCTTCACCCGGATGAACGAGATCCCTATTTTAACCTGGATCACCACTACCTGGCCCACGGCCCCCGCCCTGGTGATCTGGTTTTTCTTGTTGTGTCTTGTTGCCACAATTTTGTTCGTCAATGCCCTTTGCTGCAGCCTGGACCGGCAACTGTCCCTGGCCAGACGATCAGCCCGAACTAAAAACTGGCTGTTTTTTATCCTCCACTGCCTGTTTATCCTGGTGCTGATCTGCCATGGGCTGATCCTTGTGACAGGGGAGAAACAAGGAAAAATAGGCCTGGCACCCGGGCAGTCTCATTGGTTTGGACCCTATGAAATTTTAGTCTCTGAGGTGGTTTTCATGGATGATAAAAATATATTAACCGTCCCGAAAAACGAACAGCGCCAGCTGATGACCCGGAAAAACATCCACATCCATGAAAATTATGCCTTCCTGACCCTGCTGAAGAACAAGGAGATCCTGGCCTCAAAAAAGGTGAGGATGCTTTCTCCTCTTCGGTACCGATCGGTCCAGATCACCCTGATTGAATTTGTCGTCCTGGAACCGGACAACCCGGCTGGGTCGGACGACCACCCGTCAGATAAGGCGCTGGGGGTGATAATTACCCTGACCCATGATTTTCTAAGCCGGTTCTTTTTTCTGGTATACGGGGTGATGATCCTTGCCCTGGCCGGATTTACGGCAATGACCTGGAAAAGACCCGATACAAAAAAAGGAGAAATCGTATGAGCTGTAAACCCCATCCCGATCCTCTCACGCCTGCCATGGACAGGCCCCTGAAAGGGGCGGAAAAAACGTTGGTCGATCAGATGATTCAGACCATTGACCGACCGGATGTTTTGACAGAAAAGGTGGTGGTGGGTTCCAAGTTTCTGGCCGTTATTGCGGGCAATCGCATGGGACTTTCCGCTCTGCTGGATGCGGTCCCGAAACAAGAAGAGATCGCCCTTGCCCAGACGCTTT
>JAHIVS010000108.1 GCA_018816605.1 Pseudomonadota bacterium | reverse complement strand
TTTTGCTGCCCAGGCGCTCAAGGTCATAGACCGATTTTAAATGGGTGGCCAGCAATTGGTGGATATGGGATGCTGCCAGAAGTTCCTGGATACAGTCCAGGCGCTGCTCAATCTGATCCCGGTCGATTAAGGGGTATCGTATCCAGTTTTTGATAAGGCGCCCGCCCATGGCTGTAACCGTCCTGTCCAGCACAAAAATCAGGGTCCCGCGCTTGTCCAGGGTCTGAATATTGTTCAAAAGCTCCAGGTTTTTGCAGGATCGGTCATCAATCTTTAAAAAGTTTCTCAGGTCATAGGGAATGATCTGAAAAATATGCTGGGTATCCTGCATCTGGGTATCCTGGACATAGGAGATCACAGCTCCTGCTGCAGCAATGGAGGCCGGCATATTTTCCATGCCAAACCCTTCCAGACTGCGGGTTTTAAATTTGTTCTGCAGTCGCTCCCTGGCATCTTCCACCTGGAATTGGCTTTTTTCAAGATAGGTGATCTGTCGTGTGGAAAAGGCCTTTTTCAGCGGGGTGTAGACCGGATCCGTTTCAAAGGAAGCCGGCAGGAGAATTTCCCTGGGATCAAGCTTCAAGGCTTCATCAATCAAGGACATGGGAATGGTGTTTCCTGTTCTTTCCACCTGGCAGGTCTTAAAGGCGCCGGTGGAAATATCAAGGCAGGCGAGGCCTGCTGCATCCTTGACCTTGGAGATGGCCACAAGAAAATTATTGGATTTTTTGTCCAGAAGGGATTCGTTCAGGATCATTCCCGGGGTAATGACCCTGACCACTTCCCGTCTGACAAGCCCCTTGGCCTCGGCTGCAGCCTCCACCTGGTCACAGACCGCCACCTTGAGGCCGTTTTCAATGAGCTTGGCAATATAGGTGTCTGCTGCCCGGAAAGGGACCCCGCACATGGGAATGGGAGAGCTGTCGTTTTTATTTCTGGAGGTCAGGGCAATCTCTAGTATGGCAGCCGCCTTCTGTGCATCATCAAGAAACATTTCATAAAAATCCCCCATCCGATAAAAGAGTATGGCATCTTTATGGTTTTTTTTGATGGACAGATACTGTTCCATCATGGGTGTATTTTTGTGTGTGGTCATGGACGATTTTGTTTCAGATGATTGGTCAAGTTTGTGTGGAGTCGCCTTGTTAAATGCAGTTCAGCAGGGGGTTATACGCCGGAGGGGACAACTTTATCCACCGTCTCTCCACCTGCAATTGTTTTTATCTCTTGCTTGATATAGGGGTCGTGGACAAAAACATCCAGTCTGATTTTCAGATCATTGATTTCCTGTTTCAGGTTGGAAATCAGACCCTCCTGGGTCTTTATCTCCCGTCCCAGGCGGAATGCCGTAAAAAGGCCCTTTATGCCGGTTACCAAAAGTCCCAATCCGAAACAGATGCCCCAGAAAGCGGCGTTGGGCAGGGAGGGTGCTGTCCAGTTCCAGGTGGAAATTTTCAAGTCAATGTGCAGTGCCGACGGGGTCATGAAATACTCCAGGTTCTGATAGACAAGTGTGCCGAGCAGTCCCAGTACAATCAGCAAAAATAGGGTTTTAATGGCTTTCATTCATACTCTCCATATTACGGGTAAAGGTTATGGGTTCAGTGTCAGTTATATTTTGGGGTGATCATAGATTAATTTTTTATTTTTTTCAATTCTTCTTTTGGGATTGAGCTGCCGGGAATATTGGATCTTAATGGCATTCACAAAAAATGAATTTAAATAAAAACAGGATTGATCAGATTGACTTTTTCCCGGTCGGCAAACAGACCCCAGTCAAGGGCATCCACCGGGGTCTGTCTGGTCAGTTCGATACAGGAAATATGCAGATGGGGCAAAAGCTTTGATTGCTTCTGGCTTGTGTCAAATACCCGGGCAATAATCTGGTCCTTTTCTAACCGGCTGCCGGGGGCAATATTTTTTTGTATTTCCAGGTGGGAATAAACCAAAATGACGTCTGGAGAGCCAAAAGTTTCCTTCCCATGGGTTACGACAAGGGATTGACCCAGAAAATCATTGCAGATATTCAAGACAATGCCATTGTCCATGGCCGGAATCTGGGCGGTCTTTGAGAGATGATTCATTTTTTTTGTTTTTGTTCTGTAAAAGCAGATGTCCATTCCTTCATGGGCACAAGGACGTCTGCCAAAATCA
>JAHIVS010000107.1 GCA_018816605.1 Pseudomonadota bacterium | reverse complement strand
CAGGTGGCGTGATGCTTGTGCTTCCGTATTATCTGCACAATTATAAGGAATTTGGGAAAATTACCCTCCTTGGCGAATTTTTAGCAGTTGCATCACTTGTCATGTGCTTGCTCTATCTGCTGATTCACTTAGGTCAGCCCATGCGGGCGTTAAATGTCTTTTTGTATCCAACGCCCGGGTCCATGCTCTTTTGGGATGGCAATGTATTGTTTTGCTATCTGGTTTTAAACATGATTATCGGGTGGAATGTTCTTGAGGCCGAACGAAACGGATCACCTCCGCCGGTTTGGATCAAATCCTTGATTTATTTGTCTATTCCCATGGCCTTTTCCATCCATACGGTTACAGCGTTTATCTATTGCGGTCTGCCGGGTCGAGGCTTCTGGCTCACGGCTGTTCTGGCACCCAGATTTTTGGCATCTGCCTTTGCAGCAGGTCCGGCATTGCTCATTTTTTTGTGCATGTTCATCCGAAGGATGACCCAATTTGATCCAGGCAAAGAGGCCATCCAGACCCTTGCCCTGATTGCCGCCTATGCCCTGATCGCCAATGTTTTTTTCCTTTGTTGTGAAGTCTTTGTGGCCTTTTATTCGGGCATTCCCTCCCACATGGACCATATCAAATATCTTTACCTGGGCTTGCAGGGTCATGGTGTACTTGTGCCATGGATGTGGGCCTCGGTATTTTGTATGGGAATTGCAATCCTTTTTTTAATCATACCCAAAATGCGAAAGAACAATGTCGTCCTGGTTTTTTCCTGTGTCCTTGTTTTTATCGGTACCTGGATCGACAAAGGCCTTGGTATGATTGCCGGCGGATTTATTCCTTCTCCCCTTCACCATGTCACAGAATATGGACCCACAACACATGAACTTGTGATCTCAGCCGGTGTGACTGCCATCGGATTGTTTATTCTGACAATATTGTTTAAAATCACCATCCATGTCAAGGCGTATAATCAGTCGGGGACTGTATAGTCCAATCCGATTCCCTGGAGCAGTTTTACCTCGGACCGTAATAGAATTGCTGCCTGTCAGGAATAGGAATTGCCGTCCCTGACCCGGATGGTCCGGGAGGCAAATTTCTCCATATCCGTGTTGTGGGTCACCATGATGATGGTGTGTCCGTCACGGTTCAAGGATTTCAGCAAGCCCATAATCTCTTTGGCGGTTTCAGAATCCAGGTTGCCAGTGGGTTCATCTGCCAGAATAATGGGGGGTTTGTTCACAATGGCCCGGGCAATGGCCACCCGCTCCTGTTCCCCGCCGGACAACTGGTCGGGCAGTCGGTCGGATTTTGCTTCCAACCCCACCCGTTCAATCACTTCTACGGCCATCTGCTCTTGTTCCCGTTTGGTCTTGCCGGTAACGGCCATGGGCAGTTTGATATTTTCCAATACCGTCAGATAGGGGATCAGCTGAAAAGACTGAAAAATAAACCCCAGGTATTCACTTCTGAAATCTGCCCGCTGTTCATTGCTCAGGGCATACAGATCCAGGGAATCCACCAAAACTTTTCCCCGGCTGGGCCTGTTTAAGGCCCCCATGCTGGACAGAAGGGTGGATTTTCCAGAGCCGGATTGTCCCATGATGGTGACAAATTCGCCGTCATCAATGGAAAAGTCCATGTGGTCAATGGCGGTTACAAGGTTTTTGCCGCTGGTATAGGTCTTGCCAAGATCTCGTATTTCGATTAGATGTTGGGTCATGGGAAAGGCTCTCTTTTTTAAAATTATAACGCTCTCAGGGCATCGCTGGGGTCCATGCGGCCGGCTTTAAAGGCCGGATAAAGGCTGGCCAGAAGGCTTAAGGCTGCTGCCATGACAAGACAAAGCCCCCCCAGCTGATAATTGACCCCCACAAAGGCCCCGTCTTTTATGACCAGAGGAATGATCCCCCAGGCCGCCAGATTGCCCAGGGCAAATCCAAGGATTCCCCCACAAAGCCCCAGGATGAGGGCTTCCAGGAGAATAATCTGCATGACATGGGTCTGCCTGAAACCAATGGCCCTGAAGATGCCGATTTCCCGGGTCCGCTCATTGACAGACCCCATCATGGTTACCATGACCAGCAAGGCACCAATACCGATGACCAGGATGGAAACCCCCAGGGAAAAGGACTTGAACATCTCCATGGACTGCATTTTTGACATTACCGCCTGTTTCATGGCCGTGACCTTTGCATTGGGAAAGGCTTCTGCAATCTGCAGGGTCATTTCGCTGATGGGACACCCCCGGCAAAAGGCGGAAATTTCCACCAGGGTGATTTTCCCTTTTTTCCCAAGAACCGTCTGGGCAGCACCAAGCTCGGAAATCACGGCATTGTCTTCGGAAGCGCCCGTGGGATTGAGTACACCTGAAACCTTGAACACAGCGTCTCCCATGGATATCTTGTCTCCGGGGGAAAGACCGAGAACCGATGCCACTGAGGCGCCCACCAATACCTCATCAAGGCTTATCGGAAAGGCTCCCTGTTTTTGCCACCAGGTTTTTAATGCCAGCTCTTGGTCAAAGATAACGCCCATGAGCAAGATGCGTTTTCCATTGATAGTAACCTGGCCCAGCACCTTGGGCGCCACCACCCCTAAGTTTTTGGCATTTTTAATGGTATGTATCCGGGACAGGTTTTCCTGATTAAACTCCATCACTTCATAGCTGACACCGCCCACATCGATTCCCCCGTAATTTAACGAGAGGTTTTCCGTTTTGGGGACCATGACAATATTGGCGCCGAATTGGTTGAGGCGCTCTTCAATATCGGCGGTCATGGTTTCAGTGATGGCCAGCAGGGTCACGATGGTGGAAATACCGATGATAAGCCCCAGGGCCAGAAACAGCATCTTGCCCTTGCGGCGGCGGATGTTGCCCAGGGAAATATTATAAAGTTTCATGATGGGACGGTTCCTCCGATTTCAGGGTGGCCTGGCGCGCCCGGTGGCCGACCCGGTTGAGCAGGGCCGCCTCCAGGTTTTTTTTTCTGAACAGGGTGTCAAAGGTATCCGTATCCACAGACCTTCGGTCAAAGGTTACCAGAAGCCTTGTGCCGTGGGTATCCTGTTCAACGGTCCTGACGCCTTCCAGCTGCCGTATCTGATTGACCAGAGACGCTTCCCAGGGGGTGTTCCCGGCCAGTTTGTAAATGGCATCATCCAGGTGCCGGGTCTGGATATAGGAAACAGCTTTCGGCACGCTGACAACGGCAAACCCCAGAAGAAGAACCAGAGAGACAATGGCGGACAGACTGCCAAAGGAAAGTCCTCGCTTGCGAATACCCAGCACTTTTTCCCGCTTTTCCCTGTATTTTTCAGGATTCCAGGCCATGTGGTTTCTCTCCTTATTTCTTAAAGGCGCACAGCCAGGCATTGGCATTGATATCTGCCATGGGAATAATAAGATTGCCGCCGTCAATGACCCGGTTCAGGGGCGCCGGGTTGCACCCGCCCTTTACCTCATTGATTCTGTCTGTGGCAAAGCGCATTCCGCAATTGGTGCAGACCATGACATCCCCTTCCTGGACATAGCCTTTGCCGGCTCTGTAACAGACATCGCAGGCATCAACGGCTGCCCGGACGACACCATCCAGGCTTTTAACCACAAAAAATTCCACCATCACGTCTTTTTCGGATTTCACTGTAAAATAATGGGCCTGGCCATTGGAAACTTTCTCCAGGGGAATGGAAATCTGATCGTTTTCAGGGGTGAGGGGTGTGAATTTCCCTCCGAACCAGGCATGGGAGCTTGATCCGGCCAGGAAGAGGCTGGTCAGGACAAAGGCAGTCAGTGCTAAAGAAAATGTTTGTTTCATCTGTTTATTCCTTCTTGTGGGGTGGGTGGGGTCAGGGAGCAGCAGGAACCGTTCCCGGGCAATCCGCCGGGGGGTGTTGGGGACGGGTCTGCCACGGGGTCGCCTCCGCGGCAGCAGCCGCCGCCAGAACCCGGACCCTTCTGTCGGGTATTTAAATAGGCAAAGGATTCTTTTTCCATGATGGGGCCCACAGACTCCAGGGTGGCCGGATATCCTTTGGCCGTAATTGTTTTTTCTATCTTGTCTGCAGACAGAGGGCCTTCAAAATCCACGGCCACCCGTTTTCTGAACAGATTGGCCCCCATGCCGGAGTACCCATCCAGGGGGGCAAGCCCTGCTCTGATATTGGAAAAACAAGCACCGCAGGTCAGGTTTTCAACCTTGAAAACAGCACGCATGTTTGCCCCGTCCTTGGTGGCCCCGGCCGTAACGATGCCAATGGCCCAAAAGAGGACGGCACCTGCCATCACTAGTAAACTGAGTTTTTTTTTCATGATACCCTCCGTTTGGCATACAAAAAATCACAATAACCGGTAAACAATTCAAGTCCTGTGCCAGGAAAGGGGTAACAAGGTTTAAAATATCATAACAGTCTTAATTTGCGGGGTATTTGAATGTTCAACAAAAGGCACTTGGAACAAGGCCCGGGTATGGAGACGTCCGGAGAATGCAGACTATTCAACAGGGGTGTAGAATAGTCTACAAATTATATTTCTCAAGGCGGTACAGAAGAACATGCCGGGGGATTTTCAGAAGCCGGGCTGCTTCGGAGCGGTTCTGCCCGGCCTTTTCCAGGGCTTTGATCACATAGGCTTTTTCAATGGCTTCCAGGGAGATGCCTTCATCCGGGATCACGGGGTCCAGCACGGAGGTCTTTTGTTCCATGCCCGGCAGGTTCAGGTCCCCAGCATCGATGAGGGGGGTTTTTCTTAAAATGATACACCGCTCAACGATATTCTGCATTTCCCGGATATTGCCCGGCCAGTGATAGGTTTTCATCAGGTTCAGGGCTTGACGGGAAAAGCACACGTCTGCCGGGGCATCAAATTTTTTTAAGAAATGGGAAACCAGTGCCGGGATGTCTTCGGTTCGTTCCCGCAAGGGGGGAATGAACAAAGGGATTACACTGAGCCGATAATAGAGGTCTTCCCTGAAATCGCCCTTTGAAATCCGTTCCTGGAGGTCCAGGTTGGTGGCGGCAATGATCCGTATGTCCACTTTTGTTGTCTTTTCCGACCCCAGGGGCTGGATTTGTCTTTCCTGGATGGCCCGGAGCAGTTTTACCTGTACCTCCACAGCCAGTTCGCCTATTTCATCCAGAAAAAGGCTGCCCCGGGATGCGGTCATAAAATGGCCTTTCCGATCCTTGACTGCGCCGGTAAAGGCTCCCCGTACATGGCCGAAGAGTTCGGACTCAAGGAGGGTGGCCGGAATGGCCGCACAATTGACCGCCACCATGGGCCCCTTATGGCGGGGGCTGTTCTGGTGGATCAGCCGGGCCAGCACCTCCTTGCCTGTGCCCGATTCTCCGGATATCAATACCGTGGCCTCACTGTTGGCAGCTCTGGAGGCTGTCTCCAGCAATTCTTTCATGGCGGAGCTGGCCGATACGATCCCTTTGGTTCCGGTGAGCCTGTTCACCTCATGGGCAAGCAGCCGGGCCTGGGAGCGAAGCCCCGTAAGTTCCAATGCCTTTTCACAGGATAAAATTAAGGTATCCCTGTCAAAGGGTTTGGTGATGAAAGTGAATGCGCCCTTGTGCATGGCCTGGACCGCCATTTCAATGGAGCCGAATGCCGTTATGATAATAACGGGGGTGTCCGGCGACTCCTGCTTGATGTGTTCCAGAAGATCCAGGCCGTTCATGTCTCCTAATTTTACATCCGACACGACCAGATCCGGATGATGCGTCTTAAAAAATTCAAGCCCCTGGAATCCTGAATCCGCCGCCAATACGGTAAAGCCCCTGGCAGAAAGATTGTATTCGGTTACCCTGCGAAGACTTGGGTCATCATCAATGAGCAAGAGGGTCTGGTTCATTGTGTCTCTCTTTCTAGGTTGACAAAGCGGTTTTATCGGGCAGGAACACGGAAAACTGCGCGCCCCCCATGTTCGAGGGTGTCACCCTGATGGTGCCGCCCAGCCGTTCAATAATTTTTTTGGTAATGGAAAGTCCCAGACCTGTCCCGTTTTCCTTGAAGGTGATAAAGGGTTCAAAGATTTGTTCATCTTTTTCAGGTGCAACCCCAGGCCCGTTATCGGCCACATCAATTGTGTACCCCTCCGGTTCCCGGCTGTGATAAATGCAAATTTTCCCCTTGTGGGGCACCGCATCCACGGCATTGAGGAGTATATTCATCAGCACCTGGATCATGGCGGCTTCTTCAAACAGGATCTCTTCAGCATCGCCTGTTTTCTCGAGGATGAGATCAATGGATTTTTCCCGGATCCGGGGTGCCAGCAGCAGGATGACCTTGTCAAGGATGGCCGGAAAAGCTTGGAGGCGGTCCTTGTTGATGGTTTGCTGGCCCCGGCAATAGGCGAGCACCTCGTTTACGGAATTGTTGAGCCGTGAAATTTCAGACCGCATGATCACAATGAATTCATGCTTGGGATGGGTGACAGGCACCTCGTCGGCCAGTATTTCAGCCGCTCCCTTAATGGATGCCAAAGGGTTTTTGATCTCATGGGCCAGGGCGGCGGATACATGGCCCAGGCTGGACAATTTCTGGGCCTGGCCCAGTTGCTTTTCCGCCTGAACCAGCCGGGCGGCCTGGTTGTGGAGCCGGTGGTAGGAAGCGGCAAGCTTTTCAGAAAGCTGCTGGTATTTTTTCTTAAGCCTGTTTTCCCGGCTGGAGATCAATCCGATCACAATCCCGGCGGAAAGGTAGAAAACAATTTCAGACAGTTCGGAATAATACGCCTCCCGTCCCTGGAACCAGAACATGAACAAATGGGGCACAAATGAAATGCAGGAAAGAACGGCCATGAGCAACCCGCCCCAAAGCCCGTAAAAAATTGCGCCAATGGCAATGGGGAAATAGGAAAGCCTGCGATAGGTGTCATGGAAGAGGATCATATGGCCGGGCGTGACATAGTGCAATACCCCGATAAGTCCTACCATTGCGACCAGGAAAATAAAGCCGATTTTTTTCATCAAGGCGCCTTAATCATAGTGGATCTGCTGAAAAGCCAGGGCAAGACGGTCTCTGTTGACTGGTTTTTCCATGCAGGTTTCATATCCGGGTGTAAGTCCTTTGGTGACGGTTTCAGGAGGGGAACCTGCCGAAAGGAGGATGATTTTAACTCCCTGGGCCAGGGAAATCGCTTTGGACCTTTCCCATTGCCTGATCTTCCCCATCACCTGGAGACCGTCCAAGCCCTTCATCTCAATATCCAGGAAGATCAAATGGTAGGGGTCTGCTTCATTTTGAGCCCTGACAAATGCGTTCAGGGCCTCCAGGCCGTTGATGGCCACATCACACTCCCCGTATCCGGAAAGCAGTTTCTGGGATTGTCTTCTGGAATCAAATTCTGCATCCACAATCAGAAACTTCATAAAGAGATTTTTTACCGAATAGGTGACGATGAAATCCTGAAGCCGGTGACAGGCAGCGGACAGAAGGATAAATTGTTTTTCAATGGCAGCCTCATCCCTTTGGACAATTGCCCGCTCAAGACCGAAGGCTCCGTCCATAATGGGTTTGCACGAAAGGTTCTTGACAGAATCCCTGAATTCGGTAAGGGCCTTGACCATGGAAGAAAAATTGCGCCCATCCAGAAAAAGCTTCATCTGTGCCAGCATGTTCTCATGGGTGTCACAAAAGGTATCAAAGCATTCTTTGATCAAATTCTTATTGCCGCCCATAGTCTGGATGAGTTCATCCAGGTCAATGGGAAGGCCTTTTTCCGGAAGGATTTCAGCGGGTACATTCCGGGCCATGGAATGGGCGATGGCATCTTCCAGGGCCTTGCGCTTGATGGGTTTGGTGATATAATCGTCCATTCCTGATGCCAGAAACAGCTCCTTATCTCCCTTCATGGCATTGGCGGTCAGGGCCACAATGGGAATATGGTGCCTGGGGCCAGGATTTTTGTTTTCTATCCCCCGGATGGCCCGGGTGGCTTCAAGCCCGTCCATTACCGGCATTTGTCCGTCCATGAGGATCAGGTGGAATTGATTTTTTTGATACAGGTCAACGGCTTCTTTCCCGTTTTCGGCAATGGTGACATTATGACCCAGTTTTTTTAGCATATTGATGGCTACCTTCTGGTTCATTTTATTGTCTTCGGCCAGCAGAATGTTCAGAGCGGTAGCGGAAAGATCGGCCCCTGCCCTGGGTTCTTCCAGGCTGAACCGGGTGCCTGTCGTCTTTTGGACGGGCGCCATGGCATGGGCCTGGAGAAGAGAGTCCAGCACATGTTTTTTGTAGACCGGCTTTGCAATCTGGGCTTCAAACCCTTCATGTCTATAGTCTTCCGGTTCCAGGCGTTTTGCCGTATAGCTCATTAAAATCATCCGGGGAGGTGTGATATCCCTGTTTTCCAGGATTTTTTTTGCCATGGCAATGCCATCAATGCCCGGCATCTCAAGGTCAATGAAAATCGTATTAAAAGGGGATTTCTCCAACTGGGCATCCATGAGTTTCTCCATGGCCATGAACAAATTCTGGGCATTGTCTGCTGCGCAGCCAAAGGAAAGAAGATGCTGGGTCAGTGTCTTGCGGCAGGAATCCGTATCATCCACCACCAGGCATTTGAGTGTCTTGATCTTGTCCGGGATTTTCTCCGGGTTTTGCCGGGCACCGGACTGTTTGCGGAAAGAGGAGGTGAACCAGAAGTTAGAGCCTTCTCCCTGCTGGCTGTTTACCCCTATTTCACCGCCCATAAGCTCTGCCAGCTGTTTGGAAATGGTCAGGCCAAGGCCGGTTCCCCCGTATTTACGGGTGGTGGAAACATCCACCTGGGAAAAGGATTTAAACAGGCGTTTTGTCTCCTCCTGGGAAATCCCGATACCCGTATCAATGATTTCAAACCGCAGCATGACCTTTCTGGGGCTTTCCGATGCCAGGGATACTTTGAGCAGGACCTCTCCTTTTTCCACAAATTTAACGGCGTTGCCGGCCAAATTGATGATAATCTGGCGCAGCCGGGTGGGGTCACCCTTTAGGAAAATAGGGACATTCTCATCGATCATGCAGATAAATTCAATGTTTTTTTCCCGGGCCTTGGTTGCCATTATCTGTCCGATATCATGGAGCAATTTGCCCAGATCAATATCAACGGACTCTATTTCCATTTTTCCGGCTTCCACCTTGGAAAAATCAAGGATGTCGTTTATGATGGTCAGCAATGCTTCCGCACTGTGGCGGATGGCTTCTGCATATTCGGTCTGTTCTGGGGTGAGCTCTGTCTCGCATAGGATATCGGCCATGCCGATGACACCGTTCATGGGGGTTCTGATCTCATGGCTCATATTGGCAAGGAAAGCGCTTTTCGCAATATTGGCAGCTTCTGCCTCCTCCTTGGCCTGTTTTAAATAACCGGTCTGTTTTTCGATCTGGTTTTCAAGGTATTTCTGGGAGACCTGGCGGTGCAGATGAACCGATATCCTGGCAATGAGCAACTCTTTGATAAAGGGTTTGGCAATGAAATCACTGGCACCGGCCTTGAAAATAAGGGATTCTGTTTGCTGGTTGGCCTGGGATGTCAGGAAGATGACAGGGATGGATTTTAACCGTTCATCTGCAATGATTTTTCTGCAGAGGGTTTCGCCGTCCATATTGGGCATGTTCAGGTCGGTCAGCACAATATCTATTTCAGGGGCATCCTTGTGTTGCAGCAGTTCAAGGGCCTGGACCCCGTCATTGGCAGTGACCACCTTATATCCTTCCCCGGCCAGAGCCCTAAGCACCGTCATCCGGATAAATTCAGAGTCATCTACAACCAGGATTGACGGGGTATCTGATAGTTCCAAATTAATTGACCTCAAGTTTTCGTCATGGTGGCCTAAGGGATTAAAGCACTGTATGAAGATACATACCTTATGTTACCCTACCAAATCACAGCCAGGGCGTCAACTTTTCTCCGTGGGAATTAATTTTAAAGGATCTTTCCAGGGGTATTCAAGAGAATTGTCAGCGCTTCTTTGCTGGTTATAAAGGCCCCTGGAAGTCTTTTTCTCCAGATGTCCGTTGACAGCAAGAAAATTTATATATAAGAATCTTGAACAGGGAAAATTGACAGGGGAATGCTGGATGTGACCAGTCCCTTACTCCACAAGAGACCGCACC
The DNA here is from genome assembly GCA_018816605.1 of Pseudomonadota bacterium. The sequence goes on along the minus strand of JAHIVS010000107.1, from coordinate 5,702 downwards.
AAAAGACAAGAGTTGAAAAATAATATTAACCCGGCATTCGGCTCGTCCATGAGTTAATAAAAAGAGAAAAAATCTCTTTTTGTCCGACCGCCTGAACAAAAAGGAGAAAAGAAGATGAAAGAGACAATCTGGGAGACCCCTTTCTGGCCCAAAGATGTTGCACACAAGGTCGCGGACTACCATTTTCCCGTTTTTAAATTTCTGGACGATTCTGCCGCCAACTATCCCGATAATGTCTTTACCATTTTTAACGGGGCCACCAAAACCTTCTCCCGGGTGAAGGATACTGCCGATAGAATTGCCAATTTTCTGGCGGGAAAAGGCATCAAAAAGGGAGATAAGGTTGCCATTTTTCTTCCCAATTTACCCCAGTTTCCTGAGATTTTGTTTGGTATTTTAAAGGCAGGGGCTGTCTGCGTGAATTGCAATCCGGTGTACACGGCAACAGAGCTCAATTACCAGTTAAAGGATTCAGAGTCAAAAATGGTTTTTTGCATGGATCACCCGCTTTTCTATGCAAACACGGTAAATGCCGTCAAGGGCACACAGGTGAAAGACGTTGTCGTTTGCAATATCAAATCCTATCTGCCCAAATTCAAAGCGATATTGGGCTCCCTTCTGGGGAAAATACCCAAGGCAGATAAACATGAACCGGGCCATTTGATGTTTGATGACATTGTTGCCTCATCCAGACCCATTGCCCCTTCCGTTGAAATCGACCCGGAAACGGACACTGCGGTCATGCTCTATACCGGCGGCACCACCGGGGTGCCCAAGGGTGCGGAGCTCACCCACACCAATTTTACCTATGATGTATTGGGGTTGTATGAGAGTGGCCGCTTTCTTCAGGATAAAAGCAAGGGGCTGGAAAAAGTGTACAAGGGCGGCTACCATACCTTTCTGGGGGTTTTGCCCTGGTACCACAGTTTCGGTATCACCTGTGCCCTGCTTTTTGCGGCCATGTCCGGGAACAAGCTTATCTGCATTCCCGATCCCCGGGCCGGGAAACCCCCGTTCACCGAAGTGCTTAAAACCGTCCAGGAGCAAAAACCCACGATCATGCCGGCAGTGCCGACAATTTTTGTGGCCTTTGCAAACCATTCCCGTTTAAACGATTTTGATCTGTCCTCTTTGATGGCCTGTTTTTCAGGCGGGGCGCCGTTGCCCCCCGAAGTATGCCGGCAGTTTGAAGACAAAACAGGGGCCATTATATTTGAAGGATACGGCTTGACGGAGACGGCCCCGGTTGCCACCAGCAACCCCACCAACAGGGAAACAAGAAAAATAGGGTCCATTGGTTTTCCCTTGCCCGGAACCATGGTGAAAATTGTCTCCCTCGAAGACGACACCCATGAATTGCCCAAGGGAGAAGACGGAGAGATCGCGGTCTGTGGCCCCCAGGTCATGAAAGGTTATTGGAAAAGGCCGGATGCCAATGAAGAGGTCTTCAGGCAGATTGACGGGGACCGTTATTTCCTCACCGGCGATATCGGCCACATCGATAGCGATGGGTATATCACCATCACAGACCGCAAAAAAGACATGATTATTGTAGGGGGATTTAATGTCTATCCCCGGGATGTTGAGGATATTCTGTATACAAATCCCAAGGTGGAGCTTGTGGCGGTTGTGGGAGTCCCCGACGACAGAAGCGGAGAATCGGTAAAGGCCTTCATAAAATTAAAACAGGGCCAGAAGGCAACTGCCGAAGAAATCAAAGATTTTTGCAAGGAAAATATGGCAGGTTACAAAAGGCCCAAGCTTATCGAGTTCAGGGACGAAATTCCCATATCCAATGTGGGAAAGGTATTAAGAAGGGTGCTCAGGGATGAGGAACGCAGGGTAAAAAAATAATCATCCCCCCCGGAACCTCCTCAGGACCAAAGATCTTTTTTTCAGGGCCGGGACAGCCACATGTGCATGTGGCTGTCCCGGAATATTTTTTCCCTTAACGAATAAGGCAGGCGCATGGACCCGGCAATGGACCCGAATTTGATTGACAGCATATTTCCGAATCTGGATGCTTCTTTGTTAACCCTTCTCAAGAACCGACTGGAGTCTTTCCATGAGGGCATTGAAAAAAGTGGGTGTGATATGGGAGCCGATAAGGTTCGGACACCGGAACTTATGAAGGTCTTTCTTTTCAGTGAATTTATTGCTGTCAATTTATCCCGGGATCCAAAGATGTATCAAAAATTGTTGAACACCGGAGACCTTTCCTGTTCTTATTGGGATGATCCCTATTCTGCAAGGCTTGAAAAACGGATGTCCGGGAAATCCCTGGACACCGGTTCTGTCAAGGAGACCCTGCTTGCGTTCAGGCTGTATGAGGCCATCCGCATCGCATGGCGGGATCTTGTTGGCCTGGCGGGTCTTGAAGAGACCCTGAACGACTTGTCAAACCTGGCACAGGCCTGTGTGAGCTACGGGATGAAATATGTGTATGATGATCTTTGTCTCCGCCTTGGCATCCCGGTGGATCCCAAGGGGAATGCCCAGCAGATCATTGTCCTTGGCATGGGCAAGCTCGGGGCCAGGGAGTTGAATTTTTCATCGGATATTGATTTGATTTTTGTTTATCCCAAGGAAGGGGTTACCACAGGCAAAAATCCCATTTCCAATAATGAATTTTTTACAAAACTCTGCCGGGGGTTTTTAAAGCTGTTTACCATGGGAGGCGGCATCAACTTTTTCCGGGTGGATACCCGGCTGAGACCCTTTGGAGACAGCGGCCCCCTTGTCATGAGCGCCACAGCCTTTGAAGACTATTACCAGGCCCATGGCAGGGAATGGGAACGGTATGCCATGATAAAGGCCCGTCCCATTGCCGGCAGCATTGATGAGGGGCATGTCCTGTTGAAGGGGTTGAACCCCTTTATCTACCGGCGGTATTTTGATTACGGCTCCTTTGATTCCTTCCGGGAAATGAAACACCGGATAACCCTCCAGGTGAAGCACGGACGGTTTAAAGACAATATAAAACTTGGGGCCGGCGGTATCCGGGAAATTGAGTTTTTCGGGCAATTGTTCCAGCTCATCCGGGGCGGGGTTGAACCCGAACTTCAGGAGCAGCAGATTCTCAAGGTGCTGGATCTATTGCACCGCCACAGGTGTATCAATGAAAATACCCATCGGGATTTAAAGGCAGCCTATTTCTTTTTGCGGGCGGTGGAAAACAGGCTCCAGGAATACCAGGACCGCCAGACCCATGATATTCCCCTAAAGGAGGACCAGCGTATGATTCTGGCCCTGTCCATGGGCTTTGATTCCTTTGAGGCCTTTAATGAAAAACTTTCAAGCGTTCTGGGCCGGGTCCACGGCCATTTTTCACTATTGCTGGTGACAGACGAGGCCGAGAACACAGACACGGAAATCCGACATCTCGGGGAAGTGTGGACCAATATCAATGATCCCCAGCTTGCATCGGATGGGGTTGACGTTTTTGGATACCAGGACCCGGATCAGGTCCTGGCCATTTTAAGAACCCTTGCCAACCATCCCAATACCCAGCGCCTCACCCCCAATGGCCGGAAAAAACTGGCCCGGCTCATTCCGGTGCTGGTCAAAAAAGCGGGTCGGAAAAACCAGGCCCAGTCCGTGCTCAACAAGCTCATTGATCTTGTGATCACCATTGAACGCCGAACCTGTTATCTTTCCCTGCTCATCGAAAATAAGAGCGCCCTTGATACCCTGGTTGTTCTGGCCCGCAAAAGCCCCTGGATCATCACTTTTTTGAGCCAGCATCCGGTGCTGCTGGATGAACTCATGCATCCTGCCACCCTGTATGCCCCGCCCAAAAAAAAGGCGCTGGAAAAGGAAATGGCTGACCGGATGGCGAAAAATCCTTCCAGGGATGTGGAATACCTGCTGGAAGAGCTCTGCATTTTCCGCCAGGTCAATACCCTGCGGGTGGCGGCGGCAGACGTCAGCGGGGATTATCCCCTCATGAAAGTCAGCGACCATCTGACCTATATCGCGGAAACAGTGCTCAGGCAGGTTCTTGAGATTGCCTGGGAGATTGTGACCCAAAAATACGGATTCCCCTTTGGAATGGCGGACAAAACCAAAGGTCCCTGGGGATTTGCCATAGCGGCCTATGGGAAGGTGGGGGGGCTTGAGATGGGGTACAAATCCGACCTGGATCTTGTATTTCTCTTTCAGGCGGAACCCGGCATGACAAGCGGCGGGAAAAGATCTGTGGACAATATCCTGTTTTATTCAAACCTGGGCCAGCGGATCATTAATCTTTTGACCATGCACACCTCTGCCGGCACCCTTTACGGTGCGGACATGCGGCTGCGGCCCGGGGGAAGCTCGGGCATGATTGTTTCCCACATCGACGCCTTTGAGGAGTATCTGGAAAAGCAGGCGTGGACCTGGGAGCACCAGGCCCTGATACGGGCCCGGCCCATTACCGGAGATCCGGGACTTTTTCTGCGGTTTGACAGCATCCGGGAAAAAGTGCTGGGAATAAAAAGGGATCCGGCTGTTCTGAAAACAGAGGTCACTGACATGCGGGAGCGCATGAGAAAAGAGCGGCTGACCCATGAAGACGGGCTGTTTGATCTAAAGCAGTCCCAGGGGGGCATTGTGGATATCGAGTTTCTGGTCCAATACCTGATTCTGAAGAATGGTCACGATTTCCCCGATATCCTGGTGTGGACCGATAACATCCGCCTCATGGAAGGTTTGAGCGTAGAAGGACTTATTTCAGGGCATGAAAGCCAGATCCTCCAGGAGGCCTATGTGGCCATGCGCCAGGTGATTCACCGCCTGACCCTCCAGGAAAAGGTTCCCATCGTTTTGGAGGATCTGTTCAAAGAGACAGCTAAGGCTGTTGTCGGGATTTACAATACCTACCTTTCTGGCGGATCATCCGGGCAAGGGTGACAGGACGCGATTTTCAAGTGCAGATGTCCGGTTGCAGATCTGTTTTTCAATCCAGATATACAATTGCCGCAGAAGCGGGCAGGGCCTTCATGACCGGATTGTGCTTTTCCTGCAGATTAAAGCCGCAGTTAAAAGAAGGAGCCCCTCTTTTCAAGAAAAAACAAGTGTACACTGCCAAAAAACGGGTTCACATCCCGGGGTTAGTGACGGCGGTCAAGGCATCCCCGGCAAACCGGTTTCCCATTCATGGTTTCCATCTTTGTGGCCATGGCCGGCTCTCCGCAGCAACTGCACTGGATCGAGGGATGGATCTCGGCTTTTTCCGGAATGGGAGTCCTTACCAAAGTAATCAGGAACAATTCATCCGTCGGTTTTTCAAGCAGTTCAAAAGCTTTCTGGCGTTTGAGTCCTTCAAGCTGAGACAGCTCCTCTTTGGTGGCCGTATCCTTCCGCTGTTTTTCAAACAATTGTTTTTGGACATCCTCCATGCCGGTTCCAGGTCTGAATTTGGGTGAAATCCGAATGCCTTTTCCTGTTTTTCTGCAAAAAAAAGTAAAGGCGATCTTCCCATAGTCCTTATAGATAAAATTGCCCTTGCCAAAGGTGCAGCCGGTTAATACCTGGACAGCATCCACGCCGCAGGCATCGTTTTCAACTATGGCAACCAGCTCCTCGTCCTGGGCGCGGTTTTCCCGGAACCATTCAAGCGCGGCCTTGGAGGCTTTATAGCCCATGACCAGTCCGCCGCAGAGGTGTCCATGAAAATCCACACATTTTTTAAAATCCTCTGCCATCCATTGCTCTTTCTCCAT